>DATNJO010000299.1:0-3858 GCA_035603895.1 Pyrinomonadaceae bacterium | reverse complement strand
CGAGCGAAGGCCGCTTGCAACTCGTCATGCGCAACCAGATCGACCAGGGCGACGAACAGACGCCTGGCGTGAACAAGCGCAGCTTGCTGACGGGCGAAACAGCAACGCAAGCTCCGGAGCCGGGTTCCCTGAAGAGTGAGCAATCGAAGCAAGAGAGCAGGCCCGTACGTCGATCGGCGCCAGTGGCAAAACCGGCGGCAGCAGCCCCCGCAGCTCCTCAACCCACACCGCGTGCGTCAGTGGAAATGATCGAAGGCGCGAAGAAGCGCAGTGTCGAATTTCCATAGATCACTCAGTCAACAAATCTAATTACTTGAAGTTGATCGCTTTGACGATCGCTAGAAACAAAGGAGCACAGAATCATGCAGAGCCGTTCCCCAATTTCGCGCCGAGTGAGTCTATTGCTGGCGGCGTTGATAACCATCTTTGCTAACTCCATTGCGAGTGCCCAGGAGACTTCCTACAAGGCGTCGTTCGGCCAATCCAAAGACTCTATCGCAGTAAACGTTCTCGTCGGCCAGTCGCGCGTCATCAATTTCGATCGGCCGGTAGGACGCTTTTCGGTTTCTAATCCCGAAATCGCCGAAGCGGTGCTCGTTACTCCAGACCAGGTTCTGGTCAACGGAAAAGCTTTCGGTCAGGTCAACTTCATCGCCTGGGAGCAGACGGGCGGACAGTTTCTGGTTTTTGACGTTTATGTTCGCGCCAACCTCTCACTACTCGATTCTCAGATCCGCGCGCTGTTTCCGAAAGACGACATTCGCCTGAGCCAGGCCAATGGATCGGTTGTGATTTCCGGCAGCGTGTCCAACGCAGCTACCTCCGCCCAGGTGCAGAGCGTTATCGAGGCAGCGAATTTCAAAGTCGTGAACATGCTTACCTCGCCGGTATCGGCGGCTACGCAGGTTCAGCTTCAAGTTCGTGTCGCGGAAGTGAATCGCAACAAGCTGCGCGACTACAGCACGTCGTACACCGCGCTGCCCAAGGGCGGAACTGGTGGCTACATCAACAGTGGTGGTGGTCCAAGCGTGCTTGATTCCGCGGCCACCGGCTCTGCGGGCGCAGTGCTCGATATGATTGTCCAACCGGCGCTTAATCTCTTCATCTTTAACAGGCAAATCAACACGGGCGCCTTTCTTCGGATGTTGCGACAGGAAGGTGCTTTCCGCGAGTTGGCGGAACCAAACCTGATCGCCATGAACGGCCAGCAGGCAAGCTTCCTCGCCGGCGGTGAATTCCCGGTACCGGTGCTTCAGACCGGCAACGGCCAGTTCGGTATCACGATCATTTGGAAAGAGTACGGCGTCCGCCTGAACTTCAAACCGACCATCATCGACGAAGAGCACATCCGTCTCGAACTCGAACCGGAAGTTTCCACGATCGATTTCCAGAATGGCGTTCGCTTCAACGGTTTCGTCATTCCAGCGTTGCGTACTCGCCGGGCCAAGACAGGCGTTGAGTTGCGCGATGGCCAGTCGTTCGCACTCGCCGGTTTGCTGGACAACTCTGAATCCAAGACGTTGTCAAGAGTTCCCGTCATCAGCGATATCCCGGTGCTCGGTGCGCTCTTTAAATCAAAGACGTTTGAGAAGAAAGAAACTGAGTTGATGTTCATCGTCACCGCGCACATGGTCAAACCCATGAACAGCGACGACCTGCCGAACATGCGTGGCATCGATGGTTTGAAGGGCAACTCACCTTTGGGTGTTGAGCCCAAGGGCGAAGGTGTCAGCGGCCAAACCGGTTACAAGATCTCCGGACAAAACGAAACTGCTCCGAAGACTGCCGAACCGGTGAAGGTAGAAGAGCCGAAAACAAAGACGGCGACTGAGGCCGGTTCGCAAACAAGCGGTAACGGTTCAGTGTCCAGCACTCGCAGTGTTCACCCCGAACTCCCAGTTGCAAGTGCAAGAGCATTAAAGGTCGATCTTGTCCCCGATCCGATTAAGCCTTAACGACTCACGTTCGTCATCTCGAATTGGGGGTGTTTATGAGGTTCGTAGAGAAAGACGGTTATAAATCACAAAGAGGGTCAGTGCTGGCAACAAGCGCTATCGGAATGCTTGCGATGTTGCTGGCGACCGGTCTGGCTGTCGACATTAGCCACTTCTATACAGCCAAAGCCGAATTACAAAACGCAGCCGACGCGGCGGCTTTGGCCGGCGCGTCGCAACTCAATTCGACCTCGGGGGGAATCAAGCTGGCAGTCGTAGAGGCGACGAAGCCAATGAACAAGTACGACATCAAATCCAACGTGGCCGTCAGTGCGGCAAATATCAGTTTTGCCAAGAACCTGAATGGTCCATACATGAGCCAGTCTGCGGCGGTTGCAGATCCGACTCAAATTCGCTTCGTCAAAGTAAATATTCCGCCACATCCGGTCGGTGTGTCGTTTGCGGCAATGGCCCTGGGTTCATCCAGGAACATTTCTGCTTCAGCGACCGCCGGCTTGTCTGTCGGGCTCACGATGAACAAGTTCTACACAGCGTATACCTTCATCGAGTCGACCGCCGCGCCGTTGGTAAAAGGCACGACGCTCACGCTGAGTCCAAAGGCCGGCACTGACAAGACGCCGACCAGCTATCGCGTGCTTGCCGGACCGGATGGCGATCTAATCCTGACCGGTCCAGTTCATGAGTACGGTTACATCGGTAGTTCCTACACGGTAGCGAATCTCTCGCAATCCGAGATGTGCCGTTACGCCAAGATCGGAATGAACACGCGGTTTGGGGATTACAGCGCACACAATCAATCCAACGCGGTCGATCAACCACCCGACACGATCACGCAGGAAAACATCACCTATCAGCAGTATCGAGACATGCAGGGCAATCAGGTCAAACAAAACGCCGGCGGGATGCTCAATCGACGCATTATCACGTCGCCGATCGCAAACAACAGCACCTATAACACCACCAACCGAACGGTTACATCCAATCGCCTGGCCGGATTCTTTATCAAGAAGAAGGTCGGCACCGATTGCAACCTGGTGGTGGAGTATATCGGTGCTCCAATCGCCGTACCTGATGGCACGTTCACACCCGGCTCTCCGCAGATGTCGGAGCTCTCGATACCTGTCTTATACAAGTAGAGGTGGTTATGCGAAGAAAACTTTTCACACTGGGAAGAGTTCGTCGCTTTCGTAAGGACGAACGTGGGACGCAGCTCATCGAAGCCGCAATCGCACTACCGGTAATGATCGTTTTGTTTGGAGGCGTCGCAGAATTCGGGCGCTTCTTCTACACCTACACAACCTTGACTAATGCTGTCCGCGGTGGTGCTCGCCATGCATGTAAATGGGAAAAGAACGCCTCGTGGACAATTCCGGAAACGCAACGGATGGTCGTTTACGGCGACTTCTCCAACACCTCGAGTGGACCAATCCTGCCGGGGTTGAACACGAATCACGTTTCCGTAATAGCTAATGGACCATCTGTAAACAACATCGATTCAGTTACGGTGAAGATCACTGGTTATAACTACCAACCACTTTTCGATCTCGGCAAGCTCACTGGTGTCAAGGCTCTCTCACTGAAGGTGCCAATGAATGCGAGCGCCACGATGCACCAGCTTTACAACGGCCCAACGGCCGGTTCGTAGGCTCGGTGTTCAGTGGATCAACGGATCGATTTGGAAGGGAGGAGTTATGAGAAGGAAATTCAACCGAAAGAACGAGGAAGGCAGAACGTTAGTTGAATTTGCAATCGTCGGCACGGTTTTTCTGACGGTCATGTTCGGCGTTATCGAGTTTGGCAGGTTGTACTGGACTCACAACGCATTGCGCGACGCTGCCCGCAGAGGTGTTCGCTACGCAGCAATTCGCAGAAACGATACCGCGGGTCAGCAGGCAGTAAAGAA
>DATNJO010000298.1:0-5126 GCA_035603895.1 Pyrinomonadaceae bacterium | reverse complement strand
CGCGAATACAGTCTCTCGATCGATCAGATTGTCGCCATCACGTTCACCAATCGCGCGGCAAACGAGATGCGCGAACGTTTGCGCGCGGACCTCAATCACATGCTGCGCATTGCGAGCGACGACGAGCGCCGCCGCTGGCTCAACTACAAACGTACGCTCGACGGCGCCGTGATCACGACGATTCACGGCTTCTGCGCGCGATTGTTGCGCGAGTTTCCGATCGAAGCGCGCGTCGATCCGCAATTTTTGCTGTTGGACGAACATCGCGCCGCGATGATGCTCGAATTAGTTGTTGAGGAAGTGCTTTCTGACTTCATCAGCAGCGGCCACATCGAAATCTCCCGGCTCACGCTCGGCGTCGGACGCAGCCGCCTGGCAGCGGCGCTGGCGCAAATCTATCGCCAGGCGCGCGGACAGGGCTTGTCGCTCGAACAACTCGCGCTTGCCACCGCGCAGGTTCACGCCACCGAAGAAGATCACGCAAGTGCACTCGAAGAACTCGATCGCACGATGACCGAGTTTCTCCGCGTGCGTCGAACGACGAGAGCCCAGTTGGACAATCAGGCGGAAGTCCTCGCCGCGTGGTCTGACGCGAGGAAACTCTTAACGTCGATTCCTTCGCACGAATCGCTCGCGGATTATTGCCGCTTGGTCGATAACTTCAGAGATCCGCGGCCGGCGCTTCGTGGCTCCGTCGCCGATCAGGTGAGGGCGCTCGACGAGTTGATCTGGGCCAAAGATTTGAAGGGCCGCGTGCCGCAAGTTTGTCTCGATATTTTCGCGAAGCAATACGCGCTGGAATTGGTCAATTTGTTGTTGCGCATCGATCAGCGGCTCAACGAAGAGAAGCAAAAGTTATCGGCGCTCGATTTCGACGATCTGGAATTAAGAACGTTGACGTTGCTCGAGCGGCCCGAAGTACTGGCGCGCACCTCCGAACGCTACCGGTTCTTTCTCGTAGACGAGTTTCAGGACACGAACGCCGTCCAACGCGTGCTGCTCGAACGGCTCGCGTTAACAAAGGGTCGCCGTCCTGCGAACCTCTTCATCGTTGGCGATCGCAAACAATCGATCTACGGTTTTCGCGGCGCGGATGTCGACGTCTTCCGCGAGATGACCGCGACACTGTTGGCGCACGGCGGCGACGAGAAGCCGCTTCAGTTGAACTTCCGCAGCCAGCCGCCGCTGATCGCGTTCTTCAATTATCTCTTTGCGCGGCTGTTTAATGTGCCTGACGACATTCCGGCGAGCGAATACAAGAACCTGGACCAGTTGGGCTACGTGAAGCACGAAGAGAGTGAGCCTCGTCGCGAGTTACGTGATGAGGGCACGTTGGTCGAGCTGCTTGTAACCACCAAACCGTCGCTCGAAGACGATCCGCGTGCCGAACAGGATTCGCGTGTGCTCGACGCGCAGCAGGTCGCGCGTCGCATACTTGCTTTGAAGCGTTCTTCACCCGAACTCAAATACGGCGACATCGCTTTGCTGTTTCGTGCGATGACGCAGGTCGGGATTTACGAATCTGTTTTTCGCCGCGCCAACATTCCTTATCAAACCGTGCTCGGCCGCGGTTTCTACGAGCGTGAAGAGATCACCGACCTCATTCAACTGCTGCGCTTTCTCGACAACAAGACGGACGAGATCGCGCTCGCCGCAGTGTTGCGTTCGCCCTTGTGCGGCATTTCCGACGACGCTTTGCTCGCGTTGCGTTGTTCGCCGTTGCTCGCTGAGATTGAGACTGTCGATCCCTTGCGCGGTTTTTCAGTCACGCGCCGGCTTTACCTCGCGCTGCGGCGTCACAGCGAAATCGCCTACATCAGCGCCGACGAGCATGAACTGCTCGATCGCGCCGCGAAACTGATCGGCGAACTCGTCGCGCGGCGTCATCACTATCCGATTCAGGACTTGCTTCGTTTCGCCGTTAACGAATCTGAGTACATGACCGTGATCGCCGCCAACTTCGACGGCGCGCAGCGGCTCGCGAATGTCGAACGTCTGTTCACCCTTGCGGCTCGTTTCGAGAGTTCCGGCACGCATCTGATTCGCGACTTCGTGCGCTACGTCGAGGAGTTTGAAGCGATCGGCAGCCGTGAAAGCGAGGGACAGATCGATCAAGCGGCAGACGCGGTGCGGTTGATGACGATTCACCAGGCGAAAGGTCTCGAGTTTCCGGTCGTGTTCATTCCCGATTTGCAACGCTTGGCGCGTGTCGCCACTGACAACTGGGTCTTGCTCGATCGTCATCAGGGTCTGACGTTGAAGGTTCCTGACGGGCGCGGGAGTCTTGTTTCCGGTTGCACCTACACCAACTTCGAAAAGCGGCACGCGTGGCGCGAGCAGTTTGAAAGTATGCGTCTGCTTTACGTAGCTGCGTCGCGGGCTGAGGATCGTTTGATCATGTCGGGCGTCACCGATCAGATCGCGTCGTTGAACCGTTCGAATGACTGTTGGTTGAAATGGATCTGGCAGTCGTTGGACCTGGGGGAACGAGCGTCGAGCAACATAGTCGAACTCGAAGACGACGTTCAGTTGCAATTGACGATCAATCTCGCGGAAGAGGCGACGGACGTTGAGCCGCTGGTGGAGATCGAGCCGTTAGCAGCGCCGCCGCCGGCTGATTCGCTGGTCGAAACGTTTCCGCTGATTCGTCCGGTTGAGAGAGCGATTGGTAACGCGATTTATCGTTTTAGTGTGACGCAGTTGATCAACTATCATCGTTGTCCGCGCCAGTACTACTTCGATCGCGTGCTGCAATTGCCGTCGGCTGACGAACTGGCGGTTTGGAACAACGCGGACGCGCCGGAGCCGCCTTCAAATCTGACAGCCACGTTGAAAGGTGCGGTGATTCATCGCTTCTGTGAACGTTACACGTCCGATCAGGATGCTGAAGAATCTTTGCGCCAGAGCTTTGAAGAGGTCGTGCGTTTGCGCCAGGCACAACTCGCGGATCGTCTCGTTGAGATCAATTTCGACACGGCGATCAAAGATCTGTTACCGCTCGCGAAAAACTATCTCGCGAGCGACGTCTTCAGACGTGTAGAAGCCGCTCCGAAAGTAACAGGCGCTGTGCGGCCCACAGGTGAAACCGGTTTGTGGAGTGAATTGAGTTTTCGGCTGCGGCGTCCATTGGGAATTCTTTACGGCGTGATCGATAAGCTTCTGATCAAAGATGACGAAATCGAACTCATCGACTTCAAAACCAACCGCATCCGTCCCGCGAAGACCGAAGAAGTTCAACTCACGCCACCAAAGGACTCCCAGTTTTCATTCGATTTCGAACACACACCTGCGGATCGTCAGCCTTCGATGAGCGCTGCCCTGCGCACGACTTCCGAAGACTACGAACTGCAAATGCAATCCTACGCGCTCGCGGTGCGCGAACTTCTACCGTCGCTTGCGGACGCGAAGATTCGCGTGACTCTTCACTTCCTGGAACCAAACGTCGAGGTACATCTCGCCGACGAATTGCTCGCACCTGCGCAATGCCAGGCAGCGATCGACGCCGCCATGCTACGCATCGTCTCTTCTTCCGACCCGGCCGACTTCCCGGTGAAGCCCGCGCCACACTGCCGCGCCTGCAACTTTCTCCGGCTCTGCGCCGCCGGCCGCGATTTCTTGTCCACGTCCGTGTAATCTGTGTAATCTGTGGCCTCATGACGACAATCAAATCTTTCGACGGTGGTGAGTTCGACGGCTATCTCGCGCTGCCCGCGAGCGGCTATGGACCAGGCATCGTCGTGTTGCAGGAGATCTTCGGCGTCGACGAACACATGCGCCGTGTCGCGGATTGGTATGCCGCGCACGGATTCGTCGCGCTTTGTCCGGATCTCTTTTGGCGAATGGAACCCGGCGTTCAGTTGACTGGCGCCGAGTTTGACAAAGCAATCGACTACTACCAGCGTCTCGACGAAGCAAAGGCTGTCGAAGATTCAGCAGCGGCGATGAGTTTTTTGCGGCAGCATCCCGCGTGCAATGGACGTGTTGGCGCAGTTGGTTTTTGTCTCGGCGGCAATCTTGCTTATCTGTTGTCAGTGAGATTCAAACCCGATTGCGCTGTCGGTTATTACGGCGTGAGTATCGAGAAGAGTCTCGACGAAGGAAAGAACCTCACGAGCCCGTTGCTGTTGCACATCGCGGGTGACGACGGGTTTTGTCCACCGGAAGCACAAGCCGCAATTCACGAAGTCCTGGACGATAATCCTTTAGTGAAGATTTATGATTACCCCGGCCGTGAACACGCCTTTGGACGAGTGGGTGGCGATCACTACCATGCGGCCGACGCGGAACTCGCGAACCTGCGTAGTCTTGAATTTTTCGTGACTCACCTCGCGGGCGCGGGTCTGGCGAGTGCGCAACAAACACTGTCGTCACGCTGGGACGATCACGTTAAATACGAGTTCGCCACGCGCAACACCGACGACACGCTCGAGACGATGGTCGCGGATGCGTACGTGAATCACGTGCCCGTGATGACGGGCGGCGTCGGTCACGATGAACTGCGGGAGTTTTACTCAGAACATTTCATTCCGCAGATGCCGCCCGACACAAGCATGACGCCCGTCTCGCGAACGATCGGTGTCGATCGCATTGTTGACGAGATGGTGTTTGAGTTTACGCACACGAGCAAGATGGATTGGATGTTGCCCGGCGTCGAACCCACCGGCAAACACGTGCGCGTTGCGCTGGTGGTGATCGTTCACTTCCGCGACGGCAAACTCGCGCACGAACACATCTATTGGGACCAGGCGTCTGTGTTGGCCCAACTCGGGCTCATCGATTCTGCGAATCTTCCGGTTGCCGGTGTCGAAAGCGCAGAAAAGGTTCTCAACCCGAAGTCACCGTCAAACACGTTAATGCATTGATGGGCCACAGACGAACACGGACTAACACGGACAGCGTAGACAATACAGACAACAAACGTCCGTGTCCGTCTGTGTTTATCTGTGGCTGAATTGAACTATGGCGAATGAGTTGAAGTCCCCAGCTAGTCGTTTGCGTCGAGATCTCGGTACGCTGGAATCCTACGCGACCGTGATCGGCATTCTCATCGGCGCGGGAATTTTTCAGGTCACCAGCCAGGCGTGGGCACTCACGGGGCCGAGCGTAATTCTCGGTTACATCGTTCT
>DATNJO010000297.1:0-8548 GCA_035603895.1 Pyrinomonadaceae bacterium | reverse complement strand
GGCGGCGGCGTGACGTTAAGATTTTTCCATGCCCGGTAGAACATGCCTGACAAACTCGGACGCAACGTTGTCAATATTTTTGGCAGCGCGTCTGATTCCGTCGATAACACACCTCTGATACTTTGACCCAACTGTTGCGGGCTGCGCGGATGCTTCGATGGCGGAAGCTCCAGAGTCTTCAACAGACTTCCGACTTGTACGAGCGAGGATTGAGCGGGCGTCAAACCGTCGATGGATTTCAGTTTTTGCAGGATGTCTTCAATCGCAGCGATGAGACTGGCAATCCACGGTTCCAACTTTGTGAAGTTGGCGTCCCTTGCCTGCCGGTGTTCTTCACGAAGCGCAGGCAGTGCGTCCGTTAGAGTTGTTTTTATTGCTTCCTTATCAGTGTCCGGCAAAGTCTTGACGACGAGCCGATCGCGCTGGCTGCCAAGTTGGTTGTCCAGCTTGTCTAGTTGGTCCAGCACGCGCATCGCCATCCGCGCATTGACGTTGATGCCGAAGTTTTGCGCGTCGCGGTGACGGGCAATGACGCCTCGTAAAGTAACTGCCGGCGTCGACTGTGATGCTGAAGCCAGTCTCGCGGGAGGAGGATTCCAATCCTGGACGATTACTTTGGTGCGTCCGGCGTCGGAGTCGGGTTCGACCTTGATGATGCGAAAGAGTTTTGGTGCGGGGTTCGGAAAAACCATTAGTAACGGGTCGCCAACCTTCAAGTTGGTTGCCGTGCCTTTGAAGTAGATCGGTTTCCCGCCTGAGACAAGCTGCTCGGTGAGCACTTGTGGACGCGTCAAACGAACTTGCAGTTGGTTCCAATCGTCTCGCGCGTGAAGATCGTCCGCGGTCTCGAAAGGCTGCGGCAACTCTCCTGGACCAGGCACACTCTGCGCGAGAGTTCCCGCGGGGATCAACACCTCGCTATCCTTTTCCATCGTGTAGGCGAGGTAAGTACTGGAAGCCACACCGGGGCGCAATTGATAACCGATCAACCAGGCCAGTTCGAGTATTGAACGCCGCTCGATAGCCGTGCGCAGGAAACCTTCGTTGGCGATGCGCTCCTGATAAAACGTCAGAACATCTGCGACCGTGGCCCAGGCATCCAGAAAAGCGATCGCCGGATCGTCAGACTCGCGGGTCAACAACGACTTGAGCGGACTCGGATTGTTTTTGGCACAAGGTTCGTCCGGCGAACTCTTAAAACAATGAAGTGAAACTCGAGCCAACATCGACTCGAAAAACGTTGCGTGAGTACCAACACGATAAGCGAGCGAGCTCAAACCCGGCCTGTTACCGGACGAAACCGGAGTCACTTGCTCGATGCCTTCACAACAACCACAAATTTGTTTCATCGGCCACCTCCCACTTCCAACACAAACAAGCCGTGCTCCGGGAAGTTAGGATCATTGTCGACGCGAGCTACTTCGAGTGGACCAAGCGGCAGCACTCCGCTCTCGAGTTCGCCTTTCGCACCTTCAAACAAGCGCTGCAAACGAGTCACCCTTACGCTTTCCACACCTTCGACGGCCTGCGCCGCGGCCACCAGATTGCTCAAATAAACCCCTTGGCCGAAAGTTAAATTGTCCGCGTGGAAAAAGCCTCGCTGACCATTGGCGAGTATTCGATTACTAAAAACGTCGGTGAGCGCCGCCTTGACGTGACCACGCAAATACGACGGCAGCACGCAGACTTGCAGCACGATGTTCAGTGGAACGTAGTGAGCGTTTTCGATGGCCAGATCGTGGCCCATGCGACGATACCGGTAGAGCGAGGACAGCAGATCCTCGTGCAGTCGCGGTTCCGTCTGCGCGACTCCGGATGGATCGATAGCGGTTCGCATCTCATACCAACTCCCGGCCCATCGCAAATTTCCGGCGGCGCGCTGGATCTTGTCTGCCGCCGTCTGCTCCGCCAAACGCGCATAGTCGTCAGGGGTGATAGCTCGCTGCAATTGCTTGCGGAAATCACGCGGCGCAAACATTTTCACTTCCGCGATCGGTTCGGGCTCGATACCGCCCTGCGCTGCGAACGGATTACGCACCTTAAGCGTGGCATTGATTGAAGTCGGTTCGCGAAAAACTATGTAAGCGATGCTCTCCGCGCCGACGTTACCTTTGCTGCCGTTGCCAACGCGATAAATCGCTTCGAGCTTTGAACCGGGTTCGGGCGCACGGCCCAACTCACTGTTGCCGAACCGCAGGTGCGCCTGACCGTCATTATCAAACTCCGCAACGAAGTGACGATCGAGACCATCGCTCTCCAGCAGATCAGGTTGCGGCGACCAGTGAAGACGTGGATCGCGCTCAGGACTGATTGCGTCGCCAAGTTCATCGGCCAACGGATCGACGTCTGTTTGAAAAACGTCGATGCAAGGCAAAGCCTCGCGCGGCTGTTGGCGCAAGACGCTGCTGGCTGGTCCAAGTATCCGGTGGGCCAGGAACCCCAAGTCGCCGGAGAGTTCCTCACCAAACATTTCCCGGATCTCATTCTCTTCGTCTTTGGTTAACACGTAACCACTCAGCACACGGTTACGCAGCACTGTCAGGCGTTTGCTTTTCTTTGCGAGAAACTCGTTCAAGCGACCGAGCAGTTTACCGATCGCTTCAGCTTGAACTTTTGGATCCTGTTCCTGCTTTTGTTTGTTTCCCGCTTTTATCAGTCCAAGCTTGATCAGAAGCTGGCGGCCAAAAACTATTTCCAGTTCGGCGAGTTGCGCTGCAGTGAGCGAATCGCCTTCGTTAACCTGCTTCCACATCTGTTCGAAGTGAACCCGAACTCGGTTCATAAAGCCGCTGAGAAATTGCACCTGCGTGCGAGCAACATCTGTCGCCAGCGGATAGGGGACGCAGTGAGTTACGGGATGAAACTTCAACGGAGCGGGAAACTTACGGGTTTGCAGGATCGTTTCGCGCGGCTCAAACGCTCCGTGGCAACCGGCGGAGACTTCCAGCGGTTCGGGTACGTCAAAAAGCTCGGGCTGCTGTCGTGAACCATGATCCACGAGGATAACGTTACCGCGCGCAACGGTGACGGGCGTCAACGGCAAACATTCAGGTGCTGGACCAATCGACGAGATGCAAACCGTAAAAGGCAGAGCATCTTCGCGAGACCATTCAATGTTGACGACCGGTTGATCGTAGAGCTCGTCGATGCAGGGTTCGACTCTCGTCAAACAGACGGCGTGACGGTGCGATCGATCGGCGTCCACCTCAACCCCGGTTTTTGGACCAAGCACTTCTTCGAAGATCAGCACATCGCCGACCTTTAATCTCAGAGACCGTTCGCGAACCGGTTCGGGTGGCTCAGGTTGGGCTGGTTCATAACGTCGTTTTTTCTCTGAGCTACTGCTTTCGTAGCCATCATCGTAAGACTCTTCAGTTTCGCCGGACGAAGGAGTGGGAACGGTGGTCTTCCACGAATCTTTCAGAGTTGCGGACGTAGCGCCGCGAGGCAAACAGCACTCCCGATCTCGCCACGTGTAAAACTCAATTGAGTTGTGTGCCGCGTAAAGCGGGATCTGACTCGTGAATCCGCGCGGCAGCAGCGGCTCGAAGACTTCATATTCGTCGCGTGGCGTCGTTTGTAGATCGCGTTGCTGGAGCATGGACCCGAGACCTCTCGAGCTGTCTGCGCCGGTAATGAAATAAATCTCATCGGGATTCTCGAGCACAGTGTCTTCACTTGTTTCCACGCAAACCCAGGTTCGAGCGTTGCAGCCTTCGTGCATGCGGTAATCCACCAGCAGTGCATGGCGGCGCACCGAGATGCGCTCTCGCGCCGTGTCAAGATAGGCTTCGGTGGCGACGGCGTCCTGGTAATAACTGAGATAGTCTCCAACGTAGGCCAACAACTCGACGATCGCGACTCCGAGATCAGGCACGTGCTTCTCATTCCAGCCCGGCATGGTGAGGGCGAGGCGATCGAAAATCAGTTGCCGAAAACTGCTGTAGTCTTTGGCGAGGTAGCTGATCTCGGGTTCCGGCCCGGGCGCTTTGTAACACTCGGCTGCCGGCAAACAATCGAGATCGCTTGGACAGTTTGCCTTAAACGAAAACTCGATTTGCGCATAACGTGGATCGAAACCGCTCAAGGGTGATTCACCCGAACGTCCGCCGGGAGCGTCGACGAGTTTGAGCGTGTACGGCGAGAAGTCGCCAAACTTATCGACAAAGACCCGCATGCAGTCATCACGATCCGGATCGTCCATCCGGCATAGACGAATGTCGTCAACGTTGATATTGCGAACACGCACTCCGCCCGTGATGCGCACATTTGGAGGTTGAATATTGAGCGGCGCTTTGTTGAGAAAGAAGACTGTGATTACTCGCTGGTTCTCGTCGACTTCGACATAGTCGATTCCATTCGGCTCGTTGCTCTCCGCGCGTAGCGCAACGTCGCGGATGCGTTGCCGCCGGTCTTTCTGGTCCTGACAGATTTCGGAAGAGTTCATCATGCTGACCCAGCCTGTGTGAAGACAGCGGTCTGTTTTTCGTTAGTGCCACGCACCACATATTGAATGACAATGCGCAGTGAGGAATCTTCGGCGACAACTTCCAAATCGAGTACCTCGATCACATCTCCCAGCGACTGCTGGAGCGCTGCCTGAACCGTAAATTGCAGGGCGCTCGCCAGCTCCGGACTATTGGGCGCGAAGATCAACTGGATCAATCCGCTGCCGAAGTCCGGACGATTGACTCTTTCACCGCGATTGGTGAAGAGCAACTGTTCGATCATGTCGCGCACGTGCTTGTCCGTCCCCGCCGAAGCGGTGCGTCCGCTACTATTAAAGTGGAACGGAAAATCTATGTTCACAATACTCATGTTCCCGTGACGCGTGTTTGTGTCTGCAAAATCATCAGCGGTGTGCCGGTTGGAACGCAGGTGGCCCGGCTATCCTGCAAGAGCACCGGTTGCCCGTCAGAAGTGATGCGCGTAGCAGCGGTAGTGAACGAAGCGGTCGCGCATGGTCCATTACCGGCGGTTGGCGGCGGCATCGAGCAACCGGCTACGGTCCAGGGCGCAGGTAAGGTCACGATCGCCTGGCCGCTGACAGTGACTCGCGCACTGGTGACCGTAGGCGTCGCCCTTCCCGGCGCGTGCGAACAGTTGACCGTTGCTCCCAAATGCAGCAGAAATCCCGGCATGAACTCTCTCCTACTTTCTGGAAATTCAAGTGATGACCAAAGCGGTTTCATTAATTAGTACTTGCTTGTTAGTCATCAAAATGGTCGCTCCCTTGCCGTTGGTGATCGTGATCCCGGCGTCGTTAATGAGAATCGCCGCGCCTGATGAAGTCTTGAGCATGATCCCGCCGGTTGGACCAGGCGCGTCACTCAGAAGCAGAGTCGTTTGGGCGGTTGTCTGCAACAGGAAGTGAGGCACAGTGGTCGGCGTCGCCAGGGCGAGCGCCGGCACTTCGCCCGTTCCCCAAAAGCATCCGCTCCAGATCGGTTTCCCGGAATCACCTCCTTCGAACTCGACCCAAACGTTCGCTTGAAGTGGAGGGATCGCGAAGAAAGCGTTTTGCATGCCGGCGTAAGGTGAACAAGGCATTGCCCAGTTGAGGGGAACGTTGCCAAAAATGGCAGGCACGCTAACCTGAATGCGGCCCTGCTGCTGAGGGTCGACATTATTCATCACCTTGCCTCGATATTTTCCGAAGTATTGGCTCATGGTCTTACTAACGGAGTCAGCGAACCGGTGCCTTCACGGCTAAGGGTAAAGCGCTGCTTGTATTCTCCTTTGCGAATCGAGTGCGTAACATTCTTGACGTAGTACTCGCCGTCATAACTGAAACCCACGCCGCGCACTCCGACTTTGCCACGCGCCCAAAGTATGTCGCCGTACTGAAGCGCATCGAGGACGCCCGTCGCGGTGACGACGTTATCGGTAGACGCGTCGACAGTGGCTTGCGCTATCGCCATTGCCTCCGCCATGTTTTTACCAACCGCGATTCGTCCGTCCTCACAGTCCACGGCGCCGGAGGAGTTGCGGTGTACATCTTCCCGCGTGACCGGCAAACGGCTGCGCCGCACATTTGGTTGATTGGCAAGAAGTGCCGGCATCGCTGCGAGTGGCGGACGTGTGCTGACCGGTGTGGTCGTAACCGGCATCGCTACGTTAGTCGTACTGTCCTGGATGGTTCCCATCACCATCGTTGGACCCAGGGCATTGTTAGTAAAGTTGATTGAGTCAACGTTGGTGAATGGTCCCATGTTTACCGACAGTGCTTTTTGCGCCGGGGTGATTCTTATGGGAGGTCCCCAGTAAGCCGTGCTCGTGTTGGGCGCCGGGCCGGGTTCGATGTAAAAAACAAATCCCTGGCGTGCCGCGAGACACTTGATGTAGGTGAGATCGGTTGTGTCCTGAACCTTTACCTGCTGGGTTGGCGAGTAGATATAGGGAAAGATGGCCGGAGAAACCTCCGGTATGATGGCGTATTGCCCATACTTCAAGATGATGCCTCTTACAATGTTGTCGTCGCCGAGTGCGGGCCAGGGGGACGTCTGGAAATTATCCATTCCCATCTTCACGCTCAGATCTTCCCCGACAACGGTGATGGTAGAAGTGCCCGGTTCGTTACCCGGCAACAACTGAACATTTGTGATCAATCCATCCATCAACACCCTGGGAACGATGGCAAACCTGACGAGGATTACCACGCGATTGAAGGCCCTCAGCAATAACGGATTCAGGAAGTGCTTGTAGTCCACGAGATCGAGCATGTCAGTGCGGCCGACTTGAAAGGTCATGCGAAAACCCGAGTGACCCTGGTCGTTGTGCGTGACTTCGACGTCGGCCAACGTCTCAATCAACGTGGGCGGCGCGGGCACCGCGATAGTTGGACCAATCATCAGGGTCACGTGGATTCCGAGCAGCGACATTGCTAGTCTCCGGCTTGCGGTAAGGGCACACGTAAGCGGCGTCCGACTTCTTCGGTGAGCGCAAATGGATTCATGGCATTGTTAGCGTCGCAAACGCGCCAGAAGTGTTCCGGATCACCGAGAGTGCGTGCGGTTATGAGGTCGAGGCGATCGTCCTGAGCGATGAGAGCTTCAACCAGCAACGGCATCAACTCGCCCTGCGGCAGAAAGCGCCGGCGCTTGTAAGGAGCCAAACGGCCGCCGGGCTGGACCAGCTTGACTGTTTCAAGATTATAATAACGACTCGAGAACTCGAACACGGGTTTATCCTCAAAATAGTTTGACGTTGCCGCCAGCGACAGCACCGATGTTGCCGACACTGCCGATCGTCGCCAGGGTTTCTTTGACAATCTGGTGCGTTAAGAAAACGTAGTAACCGGGATTTGTGATTGATAAGTCGTTATAGCTGAGCACGCGCAGTCCGAGAGAAACACGGGCGCGAATCGGATTTAGTGCCACGTCGTGCGCCTCTTCGGTAATGCTGAACTCCGTCAAACGCACGGGAAGCACTCGTTTCAATCCCCACACGAGAAGTGTGAGTGGACCAACTGGTGGGACGATTTCCAACGTACCAAGCGCCAACAGCGCGGTGTTTGCGATCACGAGCGCACTCTTCGGATAGATCAACATTTCGAGCGCAGACAACTGTGGATAAATCCCGACGCTGGTGGCCAACGGCTCGGCTTTTTCCAACTGGTCCGTTGCGTCGATCTCCACGTCGAGTTTTATCGTTTCAACCGGCGCTCCCTTCAGTCGCATGGCCTCCGAACGCGCCGCACCCTCACCCGCCGTTTGCGGCTGAAGCGTGCGCGTCATCGTGTCCGGGTTGTACTGAAACACGACCACACTCGCGAGCGGATTAAGAAGATCCAGCCCGATGATCGCGCCCTTCATAACACGCGGTGAACCTGAAAAACTCGTGGTCAATCGTCTCTCCTTTTGTTACTGCAAGTGCTCAACGTTATGACGCCTCTCCCTCTTGCCCAGGAATTGGTTCCTGTAACATCGCGGTCGGTCCTGCGCCGCCGGTGCTCGGGACGCCTGTCGCACCAGCACCAGAACCACCGCCTGCACTAGCGCACTGCCGGCTCGCATCGCACGCAACAGGTGCAGCACGACCATCAATAGTGACGTTCGTTCGCCGGCCATTCGAGAAGTCGAAGATTCGTTTGGCATTAGGCTCGTCCATGCGGACGCAACCATGGCCGATGGGCTGGCCGGTTACTTCAGTATGTTGATGAAGTGCAATTCCGCGCGACGAATAGTGCGGTTGAATCGGAGTCCACCACTGCCAGCCGTTATGTTCTTCTTGAGGAGTTCCCGTCCAAAAATTGTCTCCATAGAAAGTGCAACAAGATCCCACCGAACCTGGCTGGTTCCAGGGCGGGGCGCATTGAGTCATTGCGTCGCTGCAACACATTCGCCTACAGGTGTTGGGTGGATCACCGACATCCCCGTAGCCCTTACCAGTAGAGACAGTGAAATGATCGCTGCCTGTTGCATCTGCCGGAGGCGTGCCGCGCCATTCCAGATCCGCCGATTGAGGAGGAGCAAGGTGCACGGTAATTTTACTGATGTACGGCACGGCGCGGCGTTGAATCGTGGCAGGGGCGCTTAACACCGGCGGC
>DATNJO010000296.1:0-3210 GCA_035603895.1 Pyrinomonadaceae bacterium | reverse complement strand
CCTCCGTGCCGTCTTTGCTTTTGAAACTGACTTCTTCGGTTGCGCCGAATTCGAGTTCGGCGAGCAGCGCGTCGTTTTGATGTGTGAGTTGACGCAGACCGGAGTCTTCCCAAACGTAAATCTCGTTTGCTTTCGAATTGCCGCCTGACATCGTGACGGTTCGTCCCGCGACTGTGTTCCAGTTTGAAATCACAACCGGTGGTGACAACAGACGCTCCGCGGCGCCGCCGGCGAGATTTGCTTTCATCGGATAGACCGAACGATCGTCAGTCACGAGAAAACGAATCGATTTGCCGTCGGCGTTGAAACGCGGCGATGAAACACCACGATCGAGATCTTCGGTAGCTTTAAATTTCGTGGGCGTGCCACTTCCATCAGAAGCGACGAGCACCAGCCGGTCCATGCCGTACGCGCCGTACTTCCTGTCTTCGCCTTCGAGAACCGCGATCCACTTGCCGTCAGGACTCCATTCGGGACGCGAACGTCCCGCCCGCGTAGTCGCAGGCGTCAGTTGTTTCTCAGTCGCGCCAGCCGTTGCGTCAACCACGTAGAGTTGCGCGGACGGATCGCGATCGGGATCGTCCGTGTGGTTGCTCATGAAAGCGACGCGCGTGCCGTCCGGAGACCACGACGGCGAACTCTCGTCCCATTTGCTCTTCGTTAAGCGATCGAGTTTCTTCGTCGCGATGTCGAAGAGATAGATGTAAGTGTGGCGGCCCGAAAGCAAATAACCCTGACCGTCTTGTTTGTAGCGATAACGATCGATCACGATTGGTTTCGGCACGCGCGGCGTCGCAGTCGCGCCCGGTGCGGGCGATGGTCCCGGCTCAGCTTCGGGGTCGGGGTCGCCGATCACGAGTAGGAGCCGCTTTGAATCCGGCGACCACTCATGTCCTTGCAGTCGGCCCTTGATCTCAGTCAACTGCATTGCTTCGCCGCCGTTTCGGTCCAACAGCCAAACCTGGTTGCCGCGCGCTTTGCCCGGGCGTGACGAAGTAAACGACAAATACCGGCCATCGGGGCTCCAGCGCGGCGAGCTTTCACTCTCGTTGCTGAAGGTGATCTGCCTGTCGTTAGTGCCGTCGATCCCGATCATCCAGATGTGCGTAGTGGATTTGTCTTCCTTCACGTCGGTGGTGTTGACGGTGTAGGCGACGTATTTTCCGTCGGGCGAGATCTGCGGATCGCTGACGTTGCGAAAACGGCTGAGGTCGTCGAGTTTCATCGGGCGACGGGCAGTCGTTTGCGCGACAAGCGCACAAGCACACGCCATGACTAACAGGACTGAAAGAGAAGACAGGCGTCTTCGATACATTGGGTTTGGCCTCCTGAGAGAACAGACTGAACTGGTGGTAATCCGATTACAGCAGCGCAGGCGGAGAGTTTAGCAAGCGCGCGAAGGCGGGGCAATGCACAAGTTTACTCGGAGTGCGGGCGGCTCGCCCGCAGTAGCTATGCGCTGCGCGGCTTCCAAGCTGCGGGCGAGCCGCCCGCGCTCCGTAGCAGGGAACTAGCAGACTTCACGCTAATAAAAGTCTGCACCAAACCAAACTTCGTAATGTCGCGGCCGCATCTTTGTTGAATCCTCGGACCCCCTTATGTATTGAGGCGCCGCCTTTACTCCCTGACTCTGGAGGAGTTTCACGATCTGTGTGACTTCGTCCTTTTCGGCTTCGCGAAAGTATCTGACGACAGTTTGTTCGAGACGGTTGACCCTGACGTTTTCGATTCCCGGCGCCAGGTAGCCTTGCTTCTGAAGTGAGGTTGCGATGTCTTTTGCTTTCCCCCGTTGTTCTTCACGTTGAATGTGAAGGTAGACTCGCGGCAGCAGCGTGGCCACTTTGAGATTGGCCCTCAAAGAAGTGTCGACGACTTCGAGCGCGTGTTGTTCATTGCCTGCACTGAGTTCGCCGGTGACTTGGGCAGAAAACTGTTTAAGTGTCTGAACGTCGGTCTGAAGTTGCGCCACTTCTTTTTGAAGCTGATTTAATTCTTTTTGCTTCGCCTCAACGGCGGCTGACTTTTCGTCCAGTTCTCGCGACTTCTGTTTCAGTTGATTGTCCTGCGCGGCCAACCGCGCGGCGTATTCCTTATCAAGCGACTGCACCCGGTCGTACGCATACCAAAGCCAAAGCACACCGCCGGCAACGGCAATCACAGAGAACAGAATCGAGAAGCTAAGAATTCGTCGATCTTTTTTCGTGGCTTTGTTGACGAGCTGTCTGAGATCGTCAGCGGTCAGATCATTTTGGGAAGCCATAGGAGATTATTCCACTTTGTGTAACGCCTTCAGTGCGGCGCGTGCGTCTTCGACGAGAGCGGGCTGAACTTCGGCACCCGTTGCGGCTGCGGCGTCGAAAAGGCGTTTGTAACCGGCGTAAATGGGAATTCGCATGCGGTAGGTCAGAAACATTCGGATCGGGAATGGCAGTGTGATCGTTGAGATCGCGGCCGGCCCAAGTTTCATGTACTCGATTGGAGTCCCGCCGAAATTGTTTGTGCGAAAAAGATACCAGGCCGAGAGAACGCTGATCGCCAAAACGGCAAACGCGAAGCCGCCGGCGATTAGAAGATTCGTGCGTTGGGTGCTGATTTGATTGGCGAATTCGTTTGAGAAATAGACGTTTAGGTCGAGCGATCGCCTGCCGCCGCGATCGTTAGTTGCAGAGGCTGTTGCGGATGCATCTGGTCTATCAGCTTCCGACCGGGAAGAAATGATTCGTCTCCTTCGTAAACCAACCCTGAGGTGACGTCACAAAGCGAGGACGGGCGGAACATAATACGGCGCAGTGCGAATGGTCAAGTTGTTACTTGATTCAGTTGTTAATTGATTCATTACTGGATCTGCTACGGGTTAAGTAATTGATTCGGTACGGCTTCAGTTTGAATACGCCGAAGGCGTTGCCTAATTTCAGCCCAGGGTTCGAGCTTGCGAGAACCCTGGGACAGAAATCAAGAGGAGAATAAACCCTGAAAGGGTTTACGAGGCGTGGCGAACCCTTTCAGGGTTGATACCTCTCGTTAATATAAAACCCAGAAACTATGAAGCCGGGTCTCCCGCAGTCGGTTTGAAAGTTGGAGAATATCCAACGAGACGAGTTTGACCCTTGCGGGCTGACTCAAAACCTGACGATGAAGGGAGTACCCGGTGATGAAGATATTGGCATTGGATTTAGGGAAATACAAGACGGTGGGCTGTGCTTACGAGAG
>DATNJO010000295.1:0-6590 GCA_035603895.1 Pyrinomonadaceae bacterium | reverse complement strand
GAAGGCGACAGCCTGTAAACCCCCTCTGTACATACCTAAATTAATGTTAATGCCGGGTAGTTGGGTCAGTGGGCCGGGACGTGGAATTCCCAGAGGAGTGACGGCCAATTTGGAAAACGGCGATTCTTGAAGAGCAAAGTCCTGCGCCTTTAAAGACGATTTCGTCTCCACGAGCATGTTGAAACGGACGCACGGATTAGAATATTCATCAGGCTCGAGACCCGCATCCTGGAGCAGGCCAATAGGCACTTCATGATGCTCGTACGTCTCGAGCACAACGGTGCGCACGCGCTCCATTAGATCGGTAAAGGTAACGACGCCGGCAAGATTGAAGCGCAAGATCACCGTGTTGACGAACCAGCCAAGCACTTCCTTGGTCGCGGGGTAGTCGCGATTAGCTACTGGTGAACCGACGCCAATATCTTCCTTTCCGGTATAGCGGTAAAGCAATGCCACAAGAGCCGATAAGGTCAGCAGGTACATCGTGACATTCTTTTTCTGACTAAGTGCCTGGAGTGAGTTAGTCAAGCCTTCAGGGATCTCGATTTCGAGATTTGCGAACTCCTGGTCATCCTGTGCTAAAAAGCGCGGCAGCGGAGTCTCGCCCGGGAAATGCACCTCGGGCTTCAGCCCCATACCTTCGAGACGATTCCTCCAGTAAGAGATCATCTGGTCCAACCGCTCGCCTTGCAGGACGTTTCGTTGCCAGTGTGCAAAGTCTGCGTATTGAATAGGCAGCTCCGTGGGCTTTGGTTCGGAGCCACTTGCGTAAATCCCGTAAGCTATCCAGGTATCCCGGACCATCACGTCCATCGACCACGCATCGGAAATAAAGTGTTCCATGGTTAACAGCAGCGTATGATCGTCGGGTCCGATCTGGACCAGAAGACTTCTCCAAAGCGTTTCCTGCGTTGGGTCGTATGGACGGAAGGCTTGGTCTGACATCAATCTTTGTGCTTCTTGCAGCCGCTCGTCCGGGGGGAGGTGTTGCAGATCGATAAACGGCAACTCAACCGTCAAACTCGAAGCGATAAGCTGAGTGAATTTGCCGTTTATTGACTTGAAGGTAGTGCGGAGGATCTCATGCCGGGCTGCCAAAGCATTGAGACTCTGTTCAAATGCCTTCTTGTTAAAAGCGCCCTGTAAGCGAAAGCACTTAAGCACCGGCGACGCTTCAGTTTGAGGTCCCGGGAAAAACACCCTTATCACGTCTTCCTGAAAATAGGAAAGAGGTATTTGTACGTCTCTACTGACGCGCTCGATCGGTGGAAGCAGATGCGAGGTCACTGCCTCGGGTGTTCCACGAAGACGTCTTTCAAGCAACGCCTGTTGCTCGGGTGTAAGTACTTTTCGTCGCGCCTGGAGATTTTCGCGGCGTCCTGAAGAGGTATCGTGCTCACTCATGCCAAGTCTCGATTGTTAGCCTGTTCGTTGCGCGGTTTTCATCTCTCAACTGCGCCGCTCAGTGTATCCCTTATTGACATTCCACACGAGCGAGAAGTCTTGTCACGACTCGAAGTTTGGCCGAGCCTAGATCGTCAAGTTCTCCGGAACGGCGGGGTCAGTTAGCTCAAAGAACCGGCTGATGTCGGCGTAGTCAGCGCTCTTCTCATGGGATATTCGTCTGTGCAGGTAGCTGAGGATTTCGTCAAAGAGGAGGTTCGGCATCGCTCGGTTTTTTGCGATGAGACCAGATCGAAACTGTTCCAACGCGATCAGCCAGTTCCGGTAAGTAAGCACAAGAGGGTCGTCGGAGGGCCATTTAGCGTAAATGTAGTCCCGTGCCAGTTCGAACTTTGAAGGTGAGGTACGCTGTGCGCTGGCAACTAGCCCGACCACGTCAGGCACCTGGTGATAGATCGTGGCAATTTTGTCAACGAACGACACCCTGTAAGCTAAGGTCTCGGTAAGTGCGATCCAGATATCCCAGTCCTCGCAAACCTCGAGTGCTTCGTCAAACCGGACCGGCGTGTGTCTGAAGTTACGTGTGATGACTGACCCCGTGTGGATGAAGTTCGCCACCAGCAGGAATCGATAGTCATAGGGGTAAGCCTTGAGTGGAAACTTGGTGTGATCGGCCGGGAGCCCACACAACCTGTGGTCTGCGACGATGGCTCCGAGATAAACGAGGTCCGCATCGCCGGACTCCAACACTCTGCAGCCTGCTGCCAGATGATCGGGCAGAAACAGGTCGTCGTCATCCAGGAAAGCAATGTACTTGCCATCAGCGAGTTCGATTCCGACATTCCTCGCTGCCGCAGGACCAACTCGCTGGTCGAGTTCGGCGAGCTTGACCGGCAATATCTTCTCCCACGCGCGTACCACACGCGCCACGGATGGTCCTCCGTCGTTCACAACGATCACTTCGATCTCGTTACGCACGCTTTGTGCGGCAACGCTAGCGAGTGCAGCATCAAGTAACTGAAGCCGGTTGAAGGTGGGAATAATAACGCTGATCATTGAATATACCTCGACGGGGAGAAGAGGAATTATGGTGAAAGCAGGATCGATCGAGGCGAGGGCGTGTCATTGTCTACTAGAATAGAGAAATTTGTAAATCCACTGAGCCTGTCGTAGCACGCTGCGCTTACAAGCCAAACGCGCGCACCACTCGTGCGGTCAAATCGTCTTCAGTCATCGAGGGGTTAACCTCGATAGTGTTTAGCCCCAGACGCTGCGCCTCGTCGTTGAGACGCTCGGTGAACATCGCGTCGCGTTCGAGCAAGTTGCGCATAGCGCGTTCAGGGTCGCCTGTTTTCGCGATAAAACCTGCTTTCGGTCCGCCGCGACTTTCCATCACCGCCTGACGAAATTCGGGAGTCGGTATCAGCCAAACAGCGTGACTGGGGTCAGCGAGTAGTGGCTTTACGAGATGCGGTAACAGACGAAAGCCATCGACGACGACACCGGATTCCTTCGGCAAGTTAAGAATGTCTTCGACGATCATGTTGAAGCCCTCGCCACGAAACCAGTGGAACGTCTCGAGCATCGCTTCGGGCGAGCGGCTCACCCAACGCTGGTCCATGTCCATCGCCATGAACATGTGCAGCAGTGGGCAGTCGCGGGGTGTGCTGCGCTTCGCATGATCTGCCATGACGTCGTCCGTTACGTACGCCTGCAGACCGTGTTCAGCCGCAATGCGACGAGTGATTGTAGACTTGCCTGCGCCGCTGCCGCCGCCGATCCAGTAAACGTGGCGGAGCTGGTCCTGAAGTGCTTCGGTGTCCTCGGCGAGATCGTGTCCTTCAATTTGCATTATGTGAACCTTTGATGCTTTGTGAGCTACTTTGTATGACGCAGGGCCGTATTATAAAGCTGAAGATACTGGCGAGCAATGTTGCTCCAGTCGTAATCGGTCATGGGCGTAACGTCGCCCGGTTTCGCGTCGCCGTTGAGTGCCGTGTGTAAGTGGCGGCAAAGAGCGTCAACGTCGTATGGATCAAAGGACGGTACGGTCGGGAAGCGGCGAAGAATTTCGGGAACCTGATTAGTGACGATCGGCAGACAGCCACACGCGATCGCCTCCAGCGCCACCATGCAAAAAGTTTCGAGATAGTTGGAAGGTACGACCATGACATTCGCACTTCGGTAGTACAACGGCAGATGCTGGTGTGGCACAAACGGCAAGAAGGTCGTGGAGGCATCGATGTTGAGCTCACTGCTGAGCTGGTGGAGTTTTGGCCGGAGTGGACCATCGCCAATGATCAGCAGATGCGCCCGCGTTTGGAGACGTGCGAAGGCGGTCATGAGCGTCTCGACGTTTTTGTCAGGCGCTAGCCGTCCCACATAAAGAACGATCGGAGCGTCGGCAGGTAAGTTCACACGCCGTCGCGCTTCCCCGCGATCGCCCGGACTGAAGTGTTGCAGATCGATTCCGGGCTGGATTATTTCAGCCGGGGGTAGACCAGCCGAGGTAAGCGCATCTGCTTGTGCTTCGCCGATTGCGACCAGTCTTACGTTCTCGCGGAGACAATGTAAACGTCGCTCTAAGACTTCGTGTGGCTCTGATTCACTGGGCAGCCACCTTCCGACGCGCCCCCAGTGCGTGACGACAATGGGCCCGCTGATCGCCGTGAGCAATGATTCTGCATCTTTCAGTCCCTGTACGTGGATCACGTCGGCTTCACTGACGAGAGAAGAGACAGCCTGGATCCAACGCCGCCTCCGCAGATTCGTACCAAGATCTCTGACGCGGGCCGGACTGGCTTTTGTTAACCTGTCGAGCCAGGTGGGCCAATCGAAATATTTCGTTCTTACAGCATCCAGGCCGTCGAGGTAATGCATGCGAGGCCCACCGACGAACAGTTCGACATCGACGTCGAGACCTTTCAGAGACTTAGCGAGCTGAATCATCCCGATCTGTCCGCCCGGTACGCCGGCTCCGCCAGGAACGCCGGACTGGCCGCGCACGATGATCACGACTTTCATCTGGATTCCCCGTTTCGCAAGCCCGCGACAAGCTCTGCGTCCACAGCCGACATGCGGTAAATCGACACGCGTCCCCTCTCTCCGCCGTACACCGAAACTGGAAGCGTTATTTGCAACACGATCTCGCCATTAACCGTCAGCTCGAACGCCCCACCGCCCGTCGAGTTCGTCACGAGGAGATTGCCGTTCGCGAGTCGCTCGCAGCCGCCGGCCAGCGGGCAGAAGAACGACTCTGGTGGCCGTGCCGACCAACTCCATACGATCGCATTGGTTATCGGATCGACCACGAGGAGTCGTGTACGTTGCGAATTGAGACCGTTATCGAAGATCAGGATATGGCCGTTGGGCAGCATCGACGGTTGGTGCGGGCCGGAAAGTTCTGCCACGCCCCACCGCCATCGCACGTTGCGACGAGCCGAATCGATGACAGCAACCGTGTTGAGCTCACGCATGCAGATCAAAAGATCGCCGCGGTTCCAGATGCCCTCCGGATGGTCGTTGAGAAGCTCGAGCGTATTGGTGTGCAACACATCGCATGGTTTGCCGGGCAGGGCACGGAGTCGTTGTAGCGCACGGCGAAGTTCGCCGTCGTAGGCCGCGGTATCGAGTATCGTTAGCGTCTCGCGGGCCACATCGAGCTTCACCCGGTCTTCAGGTGTCGGCCATCCGCGGTGCTGAAAGATCTGGGCCCGTTGCTTGATCTCGTGGTCGATGAGTTGTCGCAGGATCGAGTCGGTACACAGCACCTCGTATAGCGAAACCTCCGACTTCACTGCGCCGCCCGGCTCAACCATCGTCACCAGGTTGTCGAGGATGACGTACGCATTACCATCAATCACCACTCGCCGCGGCGCTTCCGTCAATACGAAGATCGTGCCGTCAGCGCGAATCGCGAGATCGTGATGCGCAGCAACATCGCAAGACCATTCGAGCTTTGATTTCGGCGTGAGCTTGAGTAGCGCACGCAGTGGAACGATCGCGAATAAGTTGCCATCCTCGTCTACTTCGACGTGGTTCCAGCCACGGAGATAGTTCGGCGGATTGTCTTCAGGCTTGAGCTGATGAGTGGTGTTGCTCCACGTGTGGAGAATGGAGCCGGCGTCATCGACAACGTACGCCGTGGGTACCGGGTAAGAGGAGGCGGGTGAGAATAGGAAGCCTCTCGATGGTGGCATAGACCTCTCGGTTAACTTGTACGCTGGTACCAACGATCACCCACAACCATGTGATCGACCTGCCGGTCTTCGCAGTGGCGGATCAGATCAGACATGCGATTGACGAAACCGCGCCGGCTGTAATTCAGCGACGTGTTGCACAGCACGCCCAGCCCTGTCTCTGCGGCAAACGCATCAAGCAGACTGTGAAGCTGTGGGTTTCCAACCGCTGTGACGCTCTGCACGCGCGCCGAGCCGTCGACATGAGTGATCGCGCCGAGCCGCGGAGATCTGACGCGTCGAAAGTAGAGCATGTGCGGGTCGGGAAAGTCGTCGCTAAACGCACTCGCGAGATCCGCTTCGCGACAGCAAGGTGCGATTGGTCGATAGTTTTCCCGATGTTTGATCTGATTGAGTTTGTCTTTAGTCGCCAGTGAATACGGCTCTGCGAGCAACGACCTGTTGCCAAGTGCGCGCGGGCCGATCTCCCATCTTCCCTGTACCCACGCGACCACAGCGCCGCGAGAGATCGCCGCCGCGATGTCGCGATCGTTGCGCGACTGCTGATGCCATCGCAGCGGATCGGGCGCTGCATCATCGACAAACTCGAGTCCACTGTAAACACTCCATTCGATGGGCTGGTGGTGCCCGTGTTGAGCAAGCGCGTCGATCGCGGTACCAATCGCAGAGCCGGAATCATTTGTACAGGGCGGAACAAAGACGGAGCTGAAGTGACCAAACTCTCGCCAGTTTCCGTTCCAATCGCAGTTCAAGCCGCAGCCACCGGAGATGCACAGCGGCGTACCGCCGGGAAGTTCACGCAACGCGACCTCCGCGAAGATATCGAAGATGCGTTTGGTGAGCAGTGCCGCAGCGGTCTTTGTCACTTCTGATTCGACGCCTGCATTGTAGACGACGGTGTCAGCGAAATCGGCTTTCGGCGCCGGATTCAACCCCTTCACGGTGAGCAGCCGGTCCACCAGCCGTCGAATTTCTGCGTCTGCACTC
>DATNJO010000294.1:0-8472 GCA_035603895.1 Pyrinomonadaceae bacterium | reverse complement strand
GCTCGGCGAGCAGTCACCGGCGCCAGTCACTTTCGATCTCCAGTCCACGCTGGTTGGAGCTAGCTTACTTCAAAGATCAACTTTTTCATGTTCGGTGGTGCACCTCGGCGCATGCTTAACTCTGTGGTTAATTTCCCCAAGCATCGTTGAACCACAGAGACACAGAGAAGAAAAGTTCAAAGCTCTCAGAGATAATGACCCCCGAGTCTGCCAATCCAATCGCCGTGCGCGATCCGTTTTCAGAACACTGGATCGACGTGCGTCTGATCTCGGGCATGCGCGTCGTGATCGGAACCGCCGCGCTCCTCATCTCTGCACTCGACACGGTCAATCAAGGCTCGTGGTCCATCCCAACCGCGATAACGCTGGTGCTCTACTCGCTTTACGGTGTCTTCATCTATCAGCTATCAGCGCGGCGCAATCCCATCGCCACCTACAAGATCATCCCGTGGCTCGATTTGCTGTGGTACATCCCGCTGATCTTCACCAGTAGTGGAAATAGCATCTTCCGCTTTTTTTTCTTCTTCGCGATTACTGTTGCTTCTTTCAGTTGGGGACTTAAAGAGGGTTTACGTTTGACGCTGGCGTCGGCTGCGGTCTATGCGCTCGTCAGTTTACTGGCTGCAATTTCGGGCCCACCGCTCAATTTGAATCACCTTTTGATGGCGCTGATCGGGCTGCTGACTTTTGGTTACATCATCGCGCGCTGGGGCGGCTATCACACCGAGTTGAAAAACCGTTTGCGGCTCTTGAAAGACGTCACCGTCTTTTCAAATCCGCGCTACGGCATCGATCGGACCATCAAAGCGATCCTCGAAAGCATTCTCGCCTTCTACGACGCGGAGGTTTGTCTGTTGGTAATCCCGGGAAAACCGGGCGCCGAGACTTATCAGATGTATCACGTAACGCGTGGCACCACACCGAGCCGATCAGCACCACCGGAGATCGGTCGTCAGGCGGCGGCGCAGTTTCTCGCGCCTTCATTCGACCAGGCAGTCATCTATCACCGCAATCAGTCGTCACAAACACGATTATTCGACGTGAAGACAAAACTGTTTTCGGAAACGAACTCTGACAACTCCGACAAACTCGCGGGCATGCTCGACGCGCAATGTTATATTTCCATGCCGGTCTATTATCGCCATCAACCGGTCGGACGTCTGTACATTATCGATGGGCCATCACGAGTCGACCTGCCGGACATGGAATTTCTGTTGCAGTTGATGGACCACGTTACGCCCGTCATGGAAAACATCCGCCTGATCGACAATCTTGCGTCTGACGCAGCAGAACAGGAACGACGCCGGATCGCGGCTGACATTCACGACAGCGTTATTCAACCGTATCTTGGTTTGCAGTTTGGACTCTCGGCGTTGGACCAGAAACTCGAGTCGGGAAACACAGCTATCCGCGGTGATATCCAGGAACTGCTCGAACTCACCACTCACGAGCTTGCCGAATTGCGCCGTTTCGTCAGGGGTTTGCGTGCCGGCGAAGAACGCACCGACGTGCTGTTGCCGGCTATCGAACGTTTTGCTGAACGATTCTCAGTGGTGACGGGAATCAAAGTCGACGTCGAGGCGCGCGGCAAAGTAAAGGTCAACGATCGTCTCGCGGCCGAGGTCTTTCAAATCGTCGCGGAAGGGTTGAGCAATGTGAGACGCCACGCGTTTTGTCGTGACGCGCGGGTTGAGATATCGTGTAAAAACAGTTCGCTGCTGTTGCAGATCAAGAACAGCCGGCCGCGCGCAAATCCGGAGCACGAACGCGGCGAAAACGTGAAGACATTCCGGCCTCATTCCATTGCCGAACGGGCGGCTTTGTTGGGTGGAGATACTCAAGTGTTTGTAGACGAAAAGAACTATACTGTCGTCAGCGTTGGCATACCTCTCTAGGGGACCTCATCATGAGCGAGCGGCCGATTACCATTATGATCGTTGACGACCATGTAGTGATCCGCAGTGGTTTGCGCATGTTGATCGAGCACGATCAAAACATGCGTGTCGTCGCGATGGCCGGCAACCAGGAGGAAGCGCTCGAACGGGCGGCAAGCGAAACTCCCGACGTGATCATCCTGGATCTTCTACTCGGCGACCAGGACGCTCTGACGTTTCTACCCGAACTCTGCCAGGCGAGTCCGAAATCACGCGTACTGATACTGACGGGCGTGCAGAGTCCCGACTCCCACCGGCGCGCGATTCGACGTGGCGCGATGGGTATCGTGCTCAAGGAACACGCAGCCGATCAGCTCCTGAAAGCAATCAAGAAAGTTAACGACGGCGAAGTCTGGATCGAGCGCTCGATGGTGGGCGACATGATTCAGGAATTGAGCCGGCCGCCGATGGTCGATCCGGAGATGGTGAAGATCGAATCGCTGACCGACCGCGAGCGCGAAGTGATTTCCCTCGTCGGCGAAGGGTTGAAGAACAAGCAGGTGGGCGAACGACTGTTCATAAGTGAGACAACCGTGACCCATCACCTCAGTTCCGTCTTCTCAAAACTCGAAGTTTCAGACCGTTTAGAGCTCATTATCTACGCTTTTCGCCACGGCCTCGCCAAGATGCCCAAGTAGGTGTAATTCCCTCCTCCGATCTGGCAGTTTCCTGCCATGTCCACGCGGAAAAAAATCCTAAATTCCTGCCAGAGAAATGGGCAATGACCCCCGTTGTCACGATTTTGCAACACCCCGATAATTCCCGAGTCGCACTGTCAAAACTGCGCGATTTGATGCGCTTCTAACGCCGTTTTGCCCCGGTGTTTTTGAGCATTGCGAGTGCCTAACTCGGGAGGTGGTTTGAGCCCTGCCAAGCGCAGGGCTTCTCCTACCAATCCACGGCCTTTAACCAATGAAGATGTAATTGCGAAGAAGTTAGATCACGGGCAGTCATCTTCGCCCTATCAAGGAAGGAGTTTTACCATGTCGTCACCTCGTAGTGTCCGCAGGCTCGCGCTCTCCCTCGCGATGTTTGCGGTTGTAGCACTTGGCTCCGCCGCCGCTGCAAACGCGGACCAGGTCATTATCAACACGCCGAACCCAGGATTGAGCGGTACCCCAGGTCCTTATGCGACCGTTACCTACGTGCTTAACGGAAGCAACATCGACGTCACCGTCCAGATGTTTCCGGGCTTCGTGGCCTTTGGCCAGGGTAATGGCAACAACGGCATTTTCGGATTCAACATCGTCGGCAGCACTACCGGTTTGAGTGTTACGAACATGCCTCCAGGCTTCACCGCTAATCTCGGCGGCGGCCAGATGGATGGCTTCGGAAATTTTGACGTCACACTTAGCTGCTGCAATCCGCCAAATGGCGTAACCAGTTTCAGTTTTACAGTCAGCCGAACCGGAGGATTCTCATCGGCTAGCGACCTATTTGAAGCCTCGAGCCAGGGGGCCCATTTCGCGATTCACATCGCACCGACTAACGGCAACCCGACCGGCTTCGCAGGAGATTCCGGAGTATCGAATGAAGTACCCGAACCGGCCAGCATGCTTCTGCTTGGGACTGGTTTAGCAACACTCGCTGCGGGCTTGCGCAAACGGTTCAAAACCTAAGCGCGCAATCCTTCACCGAGGAGTAAAAACGGACCCCCCATGTTGATGATCAAAACTGTTTCCGGCCGTTTGCTGGAGTTCCTGCGCGGCCGGGACAAAACCGCAGTCGATGACAAACTGAGATCGAAAACGCTGCTGGTGGTCGACGATGAAGAATCAATCTGTTTCTCCATGCGCGAATACTTTTCGCAACATGGCTTCAAAGTCGACACCGCCAGTGAGATCGAGGAAGCAGAGGGACTCATCAAGACGACTGATTATCGAGTGATTATTCAGGATCTCAGGTTGGGCATGACCCGCGATCCTGACGGTATCGAGATCATCAAGCTGGTCCATAAACGTAATCCCGACACGCGGATCGTCGTACTCACCTCTTACGGATCCAAAGAAGTCGAAGAGGAAGCACGACGAGCAGGAGCCGATGCTTTTTTGAGGAAACCAAAGCCTTTATCTCAAGTAGCACAGGTGATCCAAGGTCTGATTGAGTCACCTCGGGCGCGCACGGTTCGGGCATGAGGAGCTGGACAGCTCTAGTTGGCGGATTGATTTCAGTCAGCGCCAGGGCTGCCCAGATGTCCTGGCGTCTTGGAAGTTAACCGTTAAGACTCGCCGAGGTCGATTCTGAGAGGGCGACTTGGGCGATCAACCCGACCGGTGCTTCCAGGGAGGGCTCGGGCTGGTCCGGGCCCTCAAAACTTTTCTACTGCTTTCTGTTGCTTTCAACGGAGTGCCGACAAGTCCCACCAACGTAGTTGGTGGTGCTTTCAACTCCCTTCTACAGGGTCTGGGGGTGAACGATCCGCCAGCGTTTGTTGGTGGGTTTCCTGGGTCAGTGGTGACGAGCCTTGTAGATTGGGTCGGGAAAAGCACCATCAATTTCGTTGGTGGGATGCCGCTTTAAAGTAAATATTTCTGCTGCAAAAATTGGCAGCTTTCCTCGTTGTTCTAAATACCTCTCCTACCTAGACTGCAAATCGTAGTACAGCCCAGAAGGTCCTTCTCGTTCGGGCGGAGCGCCATCCCAGCCCGCTGAGCGTATTCCACCGAACGACACAAGTAAGTCCCTCTCTCTCTTCCCGAACCACATCCCTCGTACGGATCCGGTTCCTGACCAACTAAGGAGCTAGAAATGAAGTACAAAACACCCGACAGTGAAAAAGGCAGTAGTGTAAGTCTGAGACTACTAGCCGTTAGTGCAGCGATCGTTACACTCCTCATCTGCACACTGAGTGGATCGACAGCACTCAGATCGGCATCTGCTTTGAATTCGACAATGGCCCCATTCAAACCGGCGTCAGCGGATCTCAGCCAGGTTCGTAATGGCGGTGTAGGCTGCGACAATACAGTGCCAAATTCATGTAACAACCCGGCTGACTGGGTGAATGGAAATGCCGGCGCTTCCAATGCTCACTATCAGGAAGGCCAGTCGATTCCATATCGCATGGTCATGCAGAATCTTTCGCTGGGTAATCACTCGGTCGTGATCGAATGGGACGTGAAGCATAGCAGTGCGAACGCAATCGACTTCATCACACACTTTCAACGAATCAACGAAAGCGTTCAACCCTGCGGACCGGCAAATCATCCGGAAGATATTGTGCCGGGATGCAACCCTGGAAGCTTCACCACGTTTGATATTCCCGCGCCTACTGGCGTGAATTCTCCGATAGCAGGTCTACCACAAAATGCTTTCAATGCGCTGCCCGTCGCACAGCGTCGCATGACGATGTACAACGGCACCATCACCAGCATGCTTTATACGAACCCACAGGGTGATCTATCCGCGGCTCAGTCGTCGACGCGTATTACGATTAACTTCACGGCCGCTAATTCGACAGTCGTGATGGCTTGGGGTGGTCACATTGCCAGAGCGCTCGATTGGGGAACCGGTAACTCAGCGTCCGGCATTAGTGGCTCACCGTATCACACGCGTTTGATCTCACTCGACGGCAGCGGTGGTAACCAGGATCGATCGCTATCAGCCAACGCTGTTGAGCCGCCAAATCCGTGCAGTCTCACAAACGACAACATCGACGTTTGTGACCTTCCGGCAGTGACGACCCATGCGCTTCAAGGCACTGCGGTGGCGGGTCAAACCTACTCTTTCAACCTCGTAAACAGCGGCGGTTCGAACGCTTTCATTAGCAGTTCCGATACGGATCCTTCTGATGGGACGATCTCCGCTAATGTGACCACAAGTGGGGCCGGCTCCTATACGATCACGTTGAGCACTTCAAACGCCGGCGGATCGCAGGAGTGCTCCGCTACGGTAAGAGTTCACCAGAACCCCGCCGCCGCGGCCGGAGCCGATCAGGAGCGGTGTGAAACGAGCGGCTTCGCTTTCACAATGAATGCCTCGTCGACTGTTCCGACCGGCGGGACTCGCACCTGGACCATCGATGCGGCTAACAGCACCACAACCGCAAGCATCGTCAATCCTACTGACGAGGATCCGATCATTACGCTCGCCGGCGTCGGTACCGTAAGAGCAAAGCTCACAGTTACAGGAGCATCGTGTGCAGATGCAGTTGACACAGTCGATCTCACGGTCTCGCCCAGGGCGAACGCCAACGCAGGCGCCGATCGAGAGGTCTGCGCGAGCGATCCGGCTGTAACACTCAACGGAAGTATCAGTGGCTCAGCGCTAAGCGCAACGTGGAGCGGTGGCACAGGCACATTCAATCCGAACGCCAATACGCTGAATGCCATCTACACACCGTCTGCTGCTGAAATTACCGCCGGCACGGTAACACTCACTTTAACCACCAACGATCCCGCAGGATCGTGTGGGCCAGGCACGGATACGATGACGATTAAGATCAATCCGAACCCGACCGTGGAGATCAGCCTGGCAGATGCGTGTCTGGGAACCGCGCATTTACACGCGACGGTTACCGGAGGAACCGGGCCGTTCACCTTCTTCTGGAAGAAGAACGGCGTGGATATCAACAACAACTCCGCGGACCTGACGCTGACTGGTCCAGGCAGCTACTCAGTCCGCGTGACGGATAGTTCTTCGACGAGCTGCGGCAGCAATACCGACACGTTTGTGGTTTGCTATACGGAAGGATCTGTTGCGTCTCTCGATGTACCAAACCAACCCGAAAAACCACGGCCCGCGGCTTTAGGTCTGGCGGCTCGCGTGGCTCTTTTTATCTATTCAACACTCGGAGTGGTGATGCTCTGAGTTGTTTCACTTGATGAGGATCGGCGCCGGTCGGAGACCATCCGATCGGCGCTTTCCCGCCACACTATGTTGAGCACTGTTTACCCGCAGGTTGTTCTGCTACAACTGCGCGCTGGCGAGCAGCCCTCGATCGCGCACCTGGCTATGGTTGAGAACCTTCACCGCTCATAAGTCTCACGTTAACAATACTTCTCTTCACCCCTTTACCTAATCTGCAAACTCTTAACCGGTGGCCCAATCCTTGCACTATGCAGAGCCACACACTGCGCACTCGCGGCTATAAGGTTCCTCTCTCGCGAAAGGACCGAGTTGCAGTTGTGGCCCAGCAGCAAGCCCAGAGTTGCAAGAGCTGCTGAAGCAAACGGACCTGGGGGAGACTTGAAAGACTGTTTCCTTTCGCGTGCGGGGATCGCTCTCTAACCGAACTGCGATTCTGCGATAAGGCATTTCAAGCGTAGAACCCAATTCATCTTCGGGCCGTGGTTAACAACCGCGGTGATATCTACTTTAGGAGCCTGCATGAGAATGTTTTCCCCGACTCGCCGACAGTCTATTCGCCGCCGCTCATCGACTACCGCTAAGACAATCCGCCCGGTGCGCCTCCTTGCGCTGATTGCGTTGCTCGCAATCGCGTGCACAGCACTGGCTGCAACCAACTCGTCTGCGAGTTCGCTCGGACGATTGTTGTTTGCGAAAGCAACCTCGATCGTTGCGGGTGGTTCCGCGCCTGTGGAAACGAAAGCAGCGCACGCTGACCACGCGCTCGAACCAGCGTTCGCCGCTGAGAGTTCAGCGATGGCGACCGAACGGCGCGGCCACACAGCCACGCGCCTGGCTGACGGCCGTGTGTTGATTGCCGGTGGCGAGAATTCCAGCGGCGTGTTGAATGAGGTGGAGATTTACGATCCATCTGCTTCGACTTTCGCGGCTACGGGAAACATGAACGACGCCCGTGCAGATCACACAGCGACGTTGCTCAATGACGGGCGCGTGTTGATTGCCGGCGGGCGTAACGGTGCGGGAGCATTAACGACAACTGAGATCTTCGATCCGGCCACTGGTGCGTTTACCAGTAGTCCATCGATGAGCGTCGCGCGTGCCGGACACAGCGCGACGCTTTTTGCTGATGGGCGTGTGTTCGTTGCCGGTGGTGATGCGAGTGGTACGGCTGAGATTCTCAACGCATCGTTATCGGCTTTCACCTCCGCAGGTAGTTTGAATACGGCACGTTCGATGCACTCCGCCGTGTTGTTGCAGGACGGTCGCGTACTTCTGGTTGGTGGTAAGGATGGGGCCAATGAACTGAGTTCGGGCGAAATATTCGATACCCCGGCAAGCGCGTTCTCAACAGTCGACAACGCATTGAAAGTCGCGCGCGTGCGGCCACACTTGCGCGTGTTGTTCGACGGCAAGGTGCAGATCATCGGTGGCAACAACGACGGATCGATGGAGGTTTACGATCCCGTTTATGAAGGTTTTGGTGCGTACGCGCACGTGCTTCCGGAAAGCGATCCGTGTGTGGGTTTGTCTGGACAAATTCTGTCTTCGCAAACGCGCGCGGCGCTGTTTCACAACGGGCAAACGGATCCGCTCTTCGATCGCAGTGGACACACGATCACCGAGTTGGGCGGACAGGCTCTCGTGATTGGCGGTGCAAACAGCAGTGGCGCTGTGTTGAGTTCGAGTTCAGTGGTAGGGAGTTCGGGTGCAGCGATCTCCACAGACAAAATGG
>DATNJO010000293.1:0-2619 GCA_035603895.1 Pyrinomonadaceae bacterium | reverse complement strand
GCTTCCAGCGTCGCGGTCACACCGGCCATCGCCAACATGCCGCCACCAAACGTCGTGCCGAGATCGTTCTCTTTGATCCGATCAGCGATTTCGTCGGTCACAAGACAGGCGCCAACCGGGATCCCGCTCCCGAGTGCCTTCGCCAAAGTAATGATCTCAGGCACAACACCATCACCCGACGCACTGCCCGCGAAGAACCACTCACCCGTGCGTCCCACCCCTGTTTGCACTTCGTCATAGATCAAAACGATGCCTCGTTCGTTACACAATTCTCGTAGCGCGCGATAAAAACCCGGCTCTGCGATGCGCACACCTGCCATCGACTGAATCGGTTCGAGCATGATCGCCGCCACAGTATCGTCGGCTAATGCCCGCACTGATTCGATCTCGCCAAACTCCGCTTGCAGATGACCCGGCACGTTTGGCTTGCCAAGCTCGCGATACTTCCCGAGAAACGTCGCACTGATCGCGTCCGCAGTGCGGCCGTGAAAACCGCCGGAGAACGTGATGATCTGCTCGCGGCCGGTTGCCATGCGCGCCATGCGCATCGCGTTCTCGTTTGCTTCCGTGCCGGAATTACAAAAGAAAGCCTTCGTCAGCGGCGCGGGCGCGAGCGAGACGAGTTTCTCCGCCGCCCGTGCGCGCGTGCTCGAATAGACGAGATTGGAATAGAACAACAACTGCTCCGCCTGCTCGCGAATCGCCTTCACGACGTGCGGATGACAATGACCGGTCCCTGCCACAGCGTGTCCGCCATAAAGATCTAAATACCGATCGCCGTCGCTCGTGTAGATCCACACACCTTCGCCACGCTCCGCGGCGATCTGCATCTTCTTGTACGTCGCAAGCTGAAACTTTTCTTCGCTCGCGACTGTCTGCGCTAATGCGGTTCCAATCATGGATTTGTTCCTGCGAACACCAGCCCGGTCGTCTCTTCCAACCCAAACATCAGGTTCATGTTCTGCACTGCTTGTCCGGCAGCACCTTTCACGAGGTTATCGATAGCGGAAAACACAACCACCTGCCTGCCGCGCGACGCGAAACCGATGTCGCAAAAGTTCGTCGTCTTCACCCAATTGATGTCCGGCGAACCGTCCACGAGACGAATGAAGAAAGACTCGCGATAGTAGTCGGCGAAGAATTTGTGGAGATCGGATTGGGTTAGATCGCGTTTCGTTTCAACATAAATGGAAGCGAAGATTCCGCGCGATACGGGCAGCGAATGAGTCATGAAGACCAGTTCGTTGGTCCAATCCCCGACGTGATTGAGCTCCTGTTCGATCTCCGGCACGTGCTGGTGCGTGAACGGCTTGTAGGCGTAGAACGAATTCATCCGCTGCGGATGATGCGTGTTCGCCGCGGCCTTCGCGCCCGAGCCTGACGAACCAGTCTTGGCGTCGACGACTACGCGGCCGTTCAACAAGCCGTTGGCGACGAGCGGCGCGAGACCGAGCAACGTCGCCGTCGCAAAACATCCGGGATTCGCAACCAAGCGTGCATCGCGTATAGCTTCGCGGTTCGTTTCGGTCAAGCCGTAGACAAAGTCGCGCTGCGCGTCCATCGCCGTGTGCGGCAGCTTGTAGTGTTGTTGAAACACAGATTCGTCCCGCAAGCGAAAGTCGCCCGATAGATCGATGGCTTTGATCTGCGTTGGGAGACTTGGAACAAGCGACATCGCCTGGCCGTGCGGGAGAGCGAAAAACACGCATTCGAGACCGTCGAGGCTTTCGGGATCTTTGACAAAGCTCAGTTTAGTGAGCCCAAGAAGGTTGCGGTGTACTTCACCTACGGGCTTGCCGGCGTGCTCGTTTGCAGTGACGAATACCACTTCGACGTTCGGATGGAACAACAGAATACGGAGCAACTCTGAGCCGCCGTAACCTGAACCACCGAAAATCCCGACTTTAATTTTACGTTGTGCTAACTGCATGGCCTTTTTCCAACACGGATGAAACGGATTCCATCACCACCTCGAACAGCGCCGCGCCTTCGCGACGTGCATTTGCCGCCGGTACCTGAAACTGCTCACGGATGTAGTCTTCACCCATGCGTGAGTCAGTCACCGATCCAGAGATCACATCGACCTCGACCCCGCGCTGGCGCAGCAACTCGATCCCGCCCCACGCGCCCACGTAATCAGACGCACAAAAGACCAGCGCCGCCGTCGCTTCGAGCAGTTCAACGTCAGCGAAGATAGTGTCGACTGAATATCCGCCGAGAATTCCATCACCTAACTCAATCACGATTAGGTCGGGACTGACTTCATTCAACTTCGCGACGATAGCTTTCGCGGTCGGCGCAAGATCTGAAACGCCAACAGTGGACGGCAGTCCACAGTCGAGAAAACTCGCCGTCGCGATCGCTCCGTGGTCCGCCATGTTCAACGTATCGCGCAAACACGCAACGCCCGAAAGTTTCCCGGCGGCGACTTTTAATCCCGCTCGCGTAGCCTGTTTGATCAACTCCGTAGCCGCGACAGTCTTCCCACTGTTCATACTCGTGCCCGCGATCATCACGATCGGCGCCGTCTCGCCGAGACGAGTTCGCGGCAGCAGACAAGCATCGGCGATATTCAACACCTTGCCTGCTTCATCACACGCCAACCCGATCACTTCCAAC
>DATNJO010000292.1:0-5907 GCA_035603895.1 Pyrinomonadaceae bacterium | reverse complement strand
ACGCGCTCAGCCACGCGGTTCGATCGGCGCTCGGAATATTTAGGTTCGGATCTTCGAAGATGCGTAACGGCAAACCCGCCTGCCAACTGATCGACTGAAAACTCAAACGCCCATTCGCATCCTCCGCGAGATTGCTAATCGGCAGATAACGAAAACTCAAATTCCCGGCAGCGTCGCGACGGGAGAGCAGCAGCGCCTGGCGATTCGCGCCGCCAGTGACCCAGATAACGTCCGGGTCGATGTTTTTGTCTTCGATGTGGGGCAGCACGAGCTCACGCGGCAGGCGCGTCGCGATCATGTCGATCGGTCGATTGCCGATGCCACGCTGCACGTTGTTTCTCACCGTGACGCCTTGCAGCAGTTCGAAATAGTCAATCCGGACGAAACTGCGTTCCATGTCGAGCGAGCCGTCGCTGTTAACCACAAGACCGCCGGGTGCAATACCGGCGATGTAGTTTTGCAGTTGATAGATCGAGTTGCGGTCGCCCATCGACTGTTTCGGAATCACCGCCGCAATCTTTATCTGTGCCGGTGAAAACGCTTCTGCCGAGAGCTTGAGCAAGTTCTGCAAAGTCGCGGCGTACTCGCTGTATTCCTTTTGCTCCTGTTGCCAGCGATCGAGTTGGACGTAGATGCGTTTCGCGTTGTCGTCGAGACCGGCGGTCTGTTGTTCTTTGGTGAACTTCTTCGGCTGCGACTCCCAGAGTTTACGTTGTTCTTCAACTGCCCGGCCGAGTGCGGCAAGTTCGGTATTCAACTCGTTGAGATCTCGTTGCCAGTCAGCACGGCGGCGTTCGATGACACCGAAAAACGTATCAAACGCCGCTTTGCGAACGTCCTCGGCGAGATCGCGGCGTTGCAACTGTTGCAGCAGTATGTGCAGGAGATTCACGTCGCTGTCGCGCAGGTGCACCGACGCGCGTTCGTTGCCGTCAAAGTCGAGCATCGCGGTGGGGTAAGTGGTGCTCTCGCCTTTGAGAAAGTAGGTATCCTGCGTGGTCGTCGTGATCAACGGCACGAGTGGATTAACGCCTTTGATGGAATAGTCGAGCATCAAGCGGCGCTTGGTGATCACGTGATGCCCGCCGCCTGCGCGGCTGCCGAGCAGTTTCACGAGGTTGTAACCCTGGCTGTAGATCTTGTCGTCGCTGTTAAAGCCGTGATCGGAAACGAGTACGAGCGCGGTGTCGTCAGCATTAGGTGATTGTTGAATCGCCGTCCAGACCTGGCCGATGATCGAGTCGATCTGCCGGAGGACAAAGACCTGCGATTGCGTGTCGTTGTTGTGATGCGCGATGTGGTCGAAATCCATCAGCATCAGATCGAGATATCGGATCTTGGGGTTCGAGAGCTTGGAAATGAGCTCACGCACGAGTTGATCTCTCACCGCGCTTCTCATCTCGAAACCCATGGTCCACTCGTCAAATAGTTCCTTCGGCGGCTTCGCGAACCGGTTCTGCAATCCACCCTGCAACGTTGAATAACGTATGCCACGTCCGAACAGCGAGAAAGTGAAGTAACGCTCGTCATGCGGATAAGCATCAGCAAGCATCGGTAAGCCGATCGAGTCGAGCACCTCAACGCCGCGCATGTCGATGCGCGCGCCCACAACACCTCCGAGGTAGACCGGAATGAAGTTCAGGTAGTCGTAGGAGTGAAGCGTGTAGCGATCGAACTCGACGTTGCCTTTGATTTGCAGGTGCTGGCCGGTCTCGATCAGCGACCACGAAGGCGCCGACAAACTCATGCCACGCACGTAAAAACTCGAGAGCCGCGTGCCGCGCTGGTAAAAGATGTGCTCGATCCACGGCAACGTGCTTTTGCCCGTATCGTTGTCGCGTTGCTTCACCAGCCGATCGACAAGATCGTATGGCAGACCGTCGCACTTGATGATTACCAAACGTTTGGTATTGGCAGAGGCGCTCGTCGCGAAGACAAGAGCGACAAGCAAAGCAATCCACAGATTATGCAGATGGAACCTTTCCCTGAATGGGTTGGTCTGCGTAATCTGTGGATTGCTTTTGCCGGTGGCAGTGCGTTCCATTACTACGGCTGGCCTGCCTTCACTGGTGAACCGTTAACTGTGACGGCAATTGGTTGGACTGGCGGCGTGACCCCACGCAGATACTCGGCGGCGATGTCGCGCAGCGTCTGATCGACAGCCGGGTTTTGCGAGATTCGCAGCAACTCGTTCTTCGCTTTCGGATTGCCGATGCGCGACAAACTGTCGAGACACGCGCGGCGTGTTTCTTCGTCTTTCGTGCGCGCGAAGATCTTTGCGGTTGCGGAAGCGGCACTCGCGCCGGCTTCAGAGCCGTGTTGCGCGATGAAGTGTAACGAGCGCAGCACGTCGTTCATGTTCGACGTGATTTCGACTTCCGAAGTCGACTTGGCAATCTGCTGAAGGAATCTCGTGTGGTACTGCAACCGGCGCGCGATATCGAGCCGGTCTTCCATATCGACAGTGGCTTCTTCGCGGTGCACGTACTTGCCGAACGTCAGAATATTCAAGGCGCGCAACGCGATGCGTGCGTGGGTTCCGTGCTCCAACGGCATCATTTCCGCACGCCGGTCGCGCTCGATTTTGGCGGCCAATCCGTTTGGATCTTTCGCAAAAGCCACCAGCGCCTGGTACTGCTGCAACGCGACGTTTGCCTCAGCATTGAGATCGTTTTCAAACGGATTCAGTGAAATCTTCTCAGCGCGTCCTTCGATCTCGTCGCGCAGTTCCGGCTCGAGCGAGTTGTTGAGTGCCAGCAACAGCTTCAGTTGCGAATAAGTTTGCAAACGCGACGGCTGATTGATGTCCATTCCGCGGCGGCCGGTCGTGAAATCGAAAACCGTGCGGCCGAGGAAGAACGGCAGGTTGCCAAACTTCGAGAGCGACAGCATGTTTCGCGTGACGTCGTTCAAAACGCGCCGCGACATCTCGCGCTTCTTCGGATTGTAACTGTCGCGAAAATCAACCAGCAGCATCGGAATCTTCGGTGCGTCGAGACCGTAAAGCGCGAGCGGAATCATCTCGACCGCTTCAGCACCCGTCGTGTCTGCGTCGACCATTTGATTGTCGGCGTCGAAGTACCGCGTCTCGACGTAGCCTTGCCAGTTCACCAAGCGCTTATCGTCCCAGGGATTCGCGATGTTCAAAAAGCGTTTGTTGTAACGAGCACCTTGTTGTTTTGCCAGATCGCGTTTCGCGACCCACAGCATCGCGTGCGTGGCGCTGCCGTCGGGCATCAACAGCGGTTCGAAGTAAAGTGATTCGGCTTCGGCTCGCTGGCGCAGCAGTTCCCAGTTGTGCGCACGTTCGTCGCGCACCTGCGTTGTCTTTTTCGCGTAGTAGCTGCGCAGATTCGCGTCGTCAACCAAACCGCCGAAAGTCTTGTCCGTTAGCAACAGGCGCGCTTGAATCGTCGCCATCTCCGCACCACTCAATGCCGACTCGCCTTCGACAGCTTCGTAGAGTGAAAGCACTGACAGCGCGCGAATGATGTGCGACTTCCGATAATCGCTCGTGTTGCGGCGATAGGAAGCAGTTGAAGCTTTGATCGGCGTGCCGTACGGATCGAGCAAGATGCCTTGGATTGCCGCCCAAAACATCTTGTTCCAAACGTCACTTTCCGGCGCTGCGAGATCGAGCGCGGGCGGCGGAGTCCTGGTAGTGGTTTCTTTGTTACCGACGCGTGTGTAGAAGAAAGGAATTGCTGCCGCGAGTCGTTGCTTGGTCGTTGGTCTCGTATACGTCAACGGCCAAACGTAGCGCAGGCGATTGTTTTCCGGAATGTTATCGCCGAGAGTGTCGCGAAGAATAGACACTAGCGGGATCCACTTGTCGTTTTTATCGGACTCGAGACCCGAAAGTTTGGCGTGGACCGTGATCAGTTCTGCGCCGCCCGGTACTTCGATCCTTTCGAGTCGCAGAATCTGCGAGAGCGGTACGGTCGGATCGGTACTCGCGACCTCGGGTGAATTCGGGTTCGGACCCTGGGCCCTGCCGGTTGCGATCGGGATTAATGGCGCGACAACGAGCAGAAACGCAAAAACGCTCGCCCTCACTTGCCAGTGTCTAAGGCTTTGGATTCTCATCCTTCGTCATCGAACACTAAACAAAATCTGGCAGTTGGGGAGTTTGTGCTGCATTCCCGAGACGGCAGGATTAACAGACACTCAAATACCTCGCCCTCACAAACATCTCGTGCAATACCTATGCCCCAGAGGGCGTAAAGTAAATATACATCACCATAACAGGTCATGGACCGATTTTATGCTGTCAAATGTGACAGGTTCTTCATTGCAACAGTCCGGCATCAGATGCCCGCGCTATGTAGCAACGTTGCCGTTCTTTACAGACGAATGTAAACACAGATTTGTTAGCGCGTGAGTTTAAGGAACGTAGCTTTATGGTTGACTAGTCGTTTCGGCTTCTTTGCCTTCCTTTGGTGCAGTCCAGCCGTTGCGTTCGAGGAGGCTGACTGCAAAACGGCTCGGCACCGCAAAGTTTGAGGCCTGGTTTTCAGTGAAGACAGCAAAGTTTACGCCGATGACGCGCCCGGATGGACCAAACAACGGTGCACCCGAACCGCCTTCAGCAGTGCGCGCGTCGTAAACGATGCGGCGCACGTCGAGGTCGGTGATACTTCCTTGGGTAGTTAACGGTTGAATGCGTTTTGTCTCGGCGAGATAGGCCAACTGCGCCATCGGTGTGCCGTAACGTTGTTGAATTCCGCGCGACTCGGCGTCGTCGAGCAAGGCGAGCAGACGATCGGGACCGGACGGATAACCCATCATCACGACCGTCTTGCCGACCGCAACTGCATCCGGATCGGTTTCCAACGGAAGTATCGGCAACGTCTCCGGAATCTCGGGAAGATCCAATTCGCAAACCGCGAGATCGTCGCGCACTGAGGCGTTCTTAAATTTCAGCGGAATCGCGGTCGTGAAATCAGGGAAATAAGCAATGAGTTTTTTGAGTCGTGGCTGGGCTTTGAGTCCGCCGCTGATACTCTGCGCGCGATCGTCGGCGATCCAGGGCTGCGCGATGTGCCGATTCGTGATCACCATATTCTGGCCAACGTAAAATCCGCTGCCGACAAATTCGTACTCGGCAATGGCTGCGTTGCCTTCCGGTGTTAACGATTCAAAAGCATTGCCACTCTGAACGGCGCTGCCGCTTTCGTTTGTCTGCGCTTCGGCGTAACGAAGCGGCCGGCCGGTTCCGGTCTCTACGAAGTAGAACGAACCGGCGATCAAACAAACTCCGCGGCCATATTCGCTGCGTAGCTTCACCGCCAGCGAAAGACTGTCCTGAAGTTCCTTGGTTGAACGTCCGAGATCGCTGATCTGTGAATTTGTTTTCAAAACTTGATCGCGCATCTGGCCGAGTTGGGCACGCTGGTCGTCGATCAAACGCCGGCTGCGCTGGAGTTCTTTGTACATGGCGAAGCCGAGATAAAGAACGCCGCCAACCAAAGCGATCGCGATCGCGAGTGTGATCAGTTTGGTGCTGGGTCTGATCTCGCGCACGAGTTCGCGTGTGAATTCACGTAGGAAGACTTTGGCGTCGTCACGCCGGGCCGTCGCTGCTGACTCAATTGCGGCAGCTTCGATGAATGGCGCGACGTGTGTTTCGCGCGCAGCCCCGGGAACGACGGCAGGCAGTGCTCGCACCGGGTAGAAGTGCAGGATGAGTTCGGAGCCGTCAAAGCGCACTTCATCGCCGTCGCGGATCTCATCGCCAGTCTGAACGGCTTCACCATTCAACGTTACGGGTAACTCTTCATCTACACTCGTGACCCGATAATTGCCGTTCGAACGCGTTAGTGCGAGCAGAACGGCGTTCGCGGCCTCCCGAGGCAGACTTGAAGCGCGCAGCCGCAGGTTAGCGGTTTCGGTGGTGCCGATCCGGAT
>DATNJO010000291.1:0-3884 GCA_035603895.1 Pyrinomonadaceae bacterium | reverse complement strand
TGATCGAGCCCACCTATGATTTACCGGAACCGGAGTTCATTGAGCGCCTGCGGCAGTTGAATGGAACACCGCAGGAGGTGCTTGGCCATCCTGAGTTAATGCAACTAATGATTCCTCTACTGCGAGCTGATTTTGCCGTTTGCGAAACCTACAGGCATAAGCCCGAGCCGCCTTTGGATTGTCCGATCACGGTTTTTGGTGGGGTTGGAGATGTGGAAGTTCCAGCCGCCCATCTGTCACCTTGGCGAGAGCTCACAAGCGCGGCGTATCAGCTTCATCTGTTTCCAGGGGATCACTTTTTTATTCACACCGCGCAAGCTGAGATTACGCGGACCATCGCCAAAGAACTTGATCTGTAGAGTCGTGTGCAGTCTATTAATTCAGCGAATTCTTATGTTAAAGCCACCTGCAACGGTGGCTTTTTTGTTGTGTACCGAGCCTGTTTCAACAGCCAGGAGGTGAGATTGACCACCCGCCAACTGTTGGCCCAGTTAGGGGATAAGCTCGTAACAGTAAGCACGAAATAGTTCTGTCGAAATTTTTTGAGTCGAATAACTAAGGGAACATTACGCCGATGCGTAATTTTAAAATGACGTGCTATTATGTCGCTCCAGTTTGGCCGCACAATTCAGTGCGGGATAAGCGGTCAAAGCGGACCCATGCGTAATTAGAAAGGTCCGTTTTTCTGAGGTTTTGAAAATCCTTCGATTTTAGGCGCGTAGCTCAGGGGTAGAGCACTACCTTGACACGGTAGGGGTCTGGGGTTCAAATCCCCACGCGCCTACCAGTCCTCTCAATAAGTTACGCAGTACAACCTCGTTTTCCGTTGCTCCAAAACGCTCCACTTAGCCACCTGACCATTTTCCGCCTAATTTTTACCTTCGGTATCGCACTTGCCAGGGTGGGCGCCCGATCAAATTCGAGGGTTTAGTCGTATTCTAGGAGCTTAAGAGCCTTCAGCAATTTTCGTCGAGAAATTTCACGAAGCGAGAAGATAATGCTCACCACAAATTCTTTGCCTTAGCAATTCTACTTGTGACTGTGGCGCGGAGGACAAGCCTTGGAGAGCGTGCTACTTATCTCTCAGGTATAATCAATCTGAACGGCGATTGTTCCAATGCAAGAACTTTGAGCCTCGACGGTCAAAAGCCGGTCACCACTCTAAGACTGAAGCAACTTTGGATTGACGTTCGCAAGCGCCGCGTAAATTCTTATTTGTATGCTTGACTCTCCACCGAGTCTAAACGCGTCAAACGGCTCACCGGCAACATTTGCGGAGCGCGCTATGCTGAACCTCCTTGATAGTCAGCTTGATCGATTTCTACCGATCGTTCAGCGCGCTATCGAGAAAAAATCAACGGTAATTGCGCTGCAGCTTTGGGAACGAACGCCGACCATTGCGCTCCTGCCTTTTCACCTTCACCTGAGATGGCCAGAACGGATCGAACTGTTATCGCTTAGTGCGACATTTGGCTTTGCCCCCTACTTTGCTAGCGACCAAGCAATCGTCTCTGGCGCAACTATCTTGTACGGCGTCAGTGATGCCTCAACCGCAAGAGAACGCGCACGGAGAAATCGGGGTCAGGCTGGAACTCATCAACCAAACGATTTCAAGATCCCGGATTGGGAACAGGGCTACCAACGACATTCAGATGATCTGAAAGACACCAATTTGGCCGGTTCATCTTTTCTTGGCGTTGATGTCGTTTCCGCCGATGGCGAGATAGGCAAAGGAAATCGATCGGTCCTCGGTCGCGTGGCTGTAAGAAACGCTTATCGCCCTTTTCTTTTGGTGCCTGGTCGGGGAGGGGTGTCGAATCTATCCGCCCCACAGTTCTCAGCCGTTGACTTACTTCTCGTAAATATACAAGGCGTCCGTGGTCGTAATGCTCTTGATACTATCCGGACGATTCTATCGGTACGAGCGTCGCTCAAGCCTACGGTGATAATCGCCTCGAGCCCAAGTGACTTAATAGCACTCGACTTATCAGATCAATTGGAATCTGCGGAGATTGTCTGTGTAGGCTCTGCTCCAACCATCAGGGATGTAACAACCGTGAGCGTTTCAGCCAATCGTTATCAGGAGGATAGGAACTTTGATTTCGCCGTGGACGAACTTCGCGGTCGATCAACGGCCATGGATCACTTGATTGAACTTGCGAAGCGAGCTTGGTGGGCGTCTCAACAGTCGCTAGGAGAATCAGATTCTGATCCTGAGATCCAGCGATTTGAGAGCGCTCTGGAACGAATGGCATCGAACGTAAGCGATGACGCCAGTCTCTTGACGATGGGCAAGGATCTCATATCTCGAGTCGCTACCGATCAACAGCGGGCAACCGCTAGGCGAGTAGCTGTGACTGAGGCAGCGATCAATACGGCTGGAAATTCGGGAATCTTGATTGTCGCACGCGGGCCGAGTGCACGCTTGGTGCGCGAAGAAATGGCACGGCTTCTCGATTTGCCGGAAAGCGCTTTGTCAGATCTTGGCGTGCGGGTTGAATCCCCATTTTTTTACTCGGCAGTTGGGAAGACTCCTCCGGATGTCGTAATCGTTGCAGGTTATTTTGGACTTTCTACTATCGATAAGATCCTAAGTAGCGGAGCACGCATAGTGCGGCTAGTGCTTGATCCTATGGAGGCACGTGCGGCTTGGTGGGGAATAAGGAAGCTTGTCAGATTCCTGCAAGAACACGGTGTGAATGATGGAATCTACGCGCTGGATAGAGTTGCGGATGGCATCGCCGAAGCAATCCCGACGCAACTCCGTTCAGTCACCGCGGATTTGGAAATTTCACCCACCTGGTTTGATTTTCCGACGATGCCTAAGGCACTGAGAGATGCGATGCGCACCTACGTCGAAAATAGCTCAAATGTGATCGTTTTTCTGACTGATGGAACCCGACTCGACGTTAGCGAAAAGACGCGGTTTGATCTGCTGGGAACAATGGGTACTCATCTTAAGACGATAAATGCCAAACAATTGAGCCCTGGCGACGAGATTATCCTCCTCGACGAGGATAGCCGTGGCTTGTTTTCAGAGCACCTCATTAATGCGCTGGACACTGGTGTTCTAAAGGACGCCGCTGAGCAAAGGCAACTCTGGTTGATGCTTGTTAGAGCTCAAACTGCGAGCCGCAACATCAAGCCGTCAACAGTGGCTGCGCGCTTTGCGGAAGTTGGTGATCATGTAAATACGGCGACGGTTCGGAGTTGGATAGTCGATGAAGGACCCGAAGCGCGTGTGCCGAACTCGAGGGAGCGATTTCTTCGGCTTGTGAGTGCGTTGGAAATAGACGTTCCGGATGAGAAACTGGTTAAAATGTTTGACGGAATCAAACGCGTCCGGATAGGACACAGGGTCGCTGGCCGAAAACTTGGTCAAACGATCCGGGCAGCTTATCTGAACCGACTAGATGCCAGTGCTCTGAGTCGCATTCAAAAGGAGTGGGGATTGAGTATTCTCCAATTAATAGAGAGTGCCCGCGTCGCAGTTGTCGACGAAGTAGTTTTACCGACAGAATTGTAAAATAATGCCGCTACTTGACTCAGACTTTAACAGTTTCGCTCTTGCTCTTACGCGCCGCTTTTCGGACCGAAGCAAGGGTCTTGACTCTGATAGCCGCCGACTCTTAGCGGCCCGGCCATCTGATCATGTCTTGGCAGGCTTTCTGACCCCCCGTTCACCTGACGACTACGTTCAAATGCCCCCCGCTGCTAGCAGCGCAGATGCCGAGGATCTTGAAAGCGAGCTTGCTAGTGACTTGCCGCGCGATTCAGCCTATGAGCAAACAAGCATCGGCTTAGAGTGGCTCGGAGTACTCGACGAAATGACGGACCGCGCCGTCAATATAGAGATAAGTCTGAGTGTGTATGTGAGAAGGTAC
>DATNJO010000290.1:0-10560 GCA_035603895.1 Pyrinomonadaceae bacterium | reverse complement strand
CGGCAGCGCGCACCGGATGAACACGTTGGACAATTCAGGTGTGTGGGAGTTGTTCATTCCGAAACTCACGCCGGGGATGCTCTACAAGTTTGAGATTCGCACGCCCACTGGTCAAACGTTTCACAAAGCCGATCCCTATGCGCAGCACACCGAAACCCCGCCAAACACTTCGTCCGTAATCTACAACTCCAAATACAAGTTTCGCGACGCGAAGTGGATCAAGTCTCGCGCCGGACGCGAACATTGGCGAAAGCCGCTCTCGATCTACGAAGTGCACTTTGGTTCGTGGCGCAGAAAAATCGAGAAAGAGAACAGCCCATTCACTTATCGCGAGATGGCGGAACCACTCGCGAATTACGTCAAGGAGATGGGCTTCACTCACATCGAGTTTCTGCCACTCAAAGAACATCCGTATGGTCCATCGTGGGGTTATCAAGTCAGTTACTACTATGCGCCATCCGCGCGTTACGGCGAGCCCGACGATCTGCGCTACCTGATCGACTACCTGCACCAGCAGGGAATCGGCGTGATCATGGATTGGGTTCCCGCGCACTTTCCGAAAGACGCCTGGGCGCTCGGGCGCTTCGACGGTTCGGCCTTGTACGAACATCTCGATCCACGCAAAGGCGAGCATCCCGATTGGGGCACTTACATCTTCAACTACGGCCGCAATGAGGTGCGAAATTTTTTGTTAGCTAACGCGCTTTATTGGTTCAAGGAGTTTCACATCGATGGCCTCCGCGTGGACGCGGTCGCTTCGATGCTTTATCTCGACTACAGCCGCAAGGAAGGCGAGTGGGAGCCGAACCAGTTTGGTGGCCGCGAGAACCTGGAAGCGATCTCCTTCTTGAAAGAGCTTAACGAGGTGACGCACCGCACTTGTCCGGGAGTCATGATGATCGCGGAAGAGTCGACTGCGTGGCCCGCGGTGAGTCATCCCGTTCACACAGGCGGCCTAGGTTTCGATTTCAAATGGAACATGGGCTGGATGCACGACACGTTGAAATACTTCCAGACCGATCCGCTCTTTCGCGCCGGCAATCACAACAAGTTGACGTTTGGTTTGATCTACGCGTGGAGTGAAAATTTCATCCTGCCGTTTTCGCACGACGAAGTGGTCCACATGAAGGGATCTTTATTGAACAAGATGCCCGGCACGAACGAACAAAAGTTTGCGACGCTGCGCGCGTTGTACGCGTACATGTGGGCGCACCCGGGGAAGAAGTTGTTGTTCATGGGTGGCGAGTTTGGGCAGTGGCGCGAGTGGACGGAGACTGAGAGTTTGGACTGGCACTTGATCGAAGATCCGCTGCACGCTGGTGTGCAAAAGCTGGTTCACGATCTTAATCAAATGTATGCGGGTGAAAACGCGTTGTGGGAAGCCGACAGCGAGCCTGCTGGTTTCGAGTGGATCGACGTCGACAACGCTTTCGAAAACATTGTCGCGTTCGTTCGCCGTTCATCCGCAACCGCAAGAGAACTAATTTGCGTTGGCAACTTCTCCGCTGTCCCGCGCCCCGCGTACAAACTCAACTTTCCACACGAGGGCGAATACGACGTCGTGATTGATACTGACGCGAAAGACTATTCCGGAACCGCAAGCGTGAACGTGGCCGGCAATGCGATCGATCTACCTCCACTCACAACCGTCTGGCTCTCACCACGCAAGACCGCGAAGAAGAAACGGAAAGCTTCCAAAGCCTCACACAAATAATATTTGTCCCCTTTTGCGCTTCTTTGTGGCAAAATTTCCGCAGTTGCCATTCTCATACCGCTCATTATGTATGAGAAGTTTCAGGAAGTAGACGGTACGCATCCCTGGCGGAATGTTAGCCCGGATGGTTATGTCGATTACCGGGCGCGTTACCGCCCGCAGGGTCGTGTCATCTATTTCAACTTTCCACTCGCGAAAGAGATGGGCCTCATCCCCGCCGAGCATCCTGCAAGCATCAACAAGGAACTCGAACAAGTAATCCTCGACACGTTCTCGCTTCAGATCATCAACGAATACGATCTCGAACAAGGTAAGAAGTTTCCAACCGTTACGATCAAGCCCAACGCTTACATGGCGACGCGTTATCTCCAGACGCAACACCGCAACAAGCAAGGCAAAACTTCCGGCGATGGCCGCAGCATCTGGAATGGATATGTGAAGAGCGCCGATCTCATTTTCGACATCTCGAGTCGTGGCACAGGCGCGACGATTCTCAGTCCTGGTGCGCAGGAGGCAAACGGCGCTGTCGCGACCGGCGACTTCACCTACGGTTACTCATCCGGACTCGCTGAGCTCGACGAGATGCTCGGCAGCGCAGTCATGTCAGAGATCTTTTATCGCCAGGGCATTCCCACCGAACGCTGTCTGACCGTCATTGCTTATCCTGACGGAACCTCGATCGGTGTACGCACTGCGCCAAACCTCATCAGGCCGGCTCATATCTTTCGCTATCTCAAACAAGGACGGCACGAAGATCTCAAGGCTTCCGTCGACTACTTCATCGATCGCGAAATCGAAAATGGCTTTTGGCAAATGCCGGACGATCCGAAACTGCGCTACACGACTGCACTCGACTACTTCGCTCACTCTTACGCAAAGCTCGCCGCACTACTCGAAGAAGAGTACATCTTCAACTGGCTTTCGTGGGATGGTGACAACATGCTCGCGAGTGGCGCGATACTCGATTACGGATCGATTCGCCAGTTTGCCGCGAAGCACGACAAGTATCGTTACCTGGACGTCGATCGCTATTCGGCGTCGTTAGCGGAGCAGCGTGGCTGGGCCAGAACACTGGTGCAGGTCTTCGCGCAGGTCATGGATTTCGTCGAAACGGGCGTGAAGAAGAAACTCGAGTCGTTCAAGAACGCGAAGTGTCTTGGTGTGTTTGATAAGGCGTTTGCGAGCGAAAGAGATCAGCGCATGCTTTGGCGCATTGGTTTCACTGCGGAGCAGATCGGCTATCTGATGCAGAACGCGCAGAAGGAGATTCGCGATTTCGATCGCAGTCTGAGTTACTTTGAGGATCGCAAAGTCGCGCGCGGCATCGAAAAACTCCCGGACGGGTTCACGCACAATCCCGTGTTTCTCATCCGCAATCTATTGCGCCACTTGCCGTCCTATTACGTTGCGCAAACGATCAGCCGCGCCGATGATGAAGGCGCCTACATGCCTGACGAGATCTTTCTGCGCACGATGGCTGCGTCGTACGTTGGCCGAAAAGATCTCAAGCTGACACCCGCACGCTCCACGCAGGTGAAAAACCTTCAAGCCTGTTATCTTAGACTCGTCGCCGCACTCGGCGGTCCGTTCGATATGGTATTGAAGACCTTGCAGGAGCGCTCGGCAGTAATCAATCACCGGCACCGCATCACTGGCGATGCGGTAACGTGGATCATCGAAGAAGTGATCGCGATGAAAGGGAAGATCAAGATCGACGGCTTACAGGAAGCAATCGACGCCTTCATCGACTCGCAGATCTTGATCCCCGGCAAGTGGCACCCAATGCCCGAGAAACAACTCCAATCCAACACCCTCAAGTCGCGGCTATTGCAAAAATTCCAACAGAACCTGGAGACGTACAAGGAATCGATATGATCGATTGGGCCAGTATCCGGAAGCAGTTTCCGGTCACGAACAATTCTGTCTACCTCAACACTGCGGCGGCGGGACCGCTGGCGCAATCAACGGCCGAAGCTGGCGCCGCTTATTACGAACAGATGATGAACGACGGCGACCTGCACTGGGATGAGTGGCTCGGAAAGCGTGAGGAGGTGCGCAAACAGGTGGCGCGGTTTATCAATGCCGAGCCCGATGAGATCGGCTTTACGACGAACACGTCTAGTGGGATGAATACGATCGTCGATGCGCTGGAAAAACATGGTGAGGTTATCTCGTGCGACCTTGAATTTCCGGTGACGACCATTCCGTGGATGCACCGCCGCATTCCTGTTCACCTCGTGAAGTCGGTTGAGGGTGTCGTGCGTTCTGAGGATGTAAGCGCCGCGATGAACGTGCGCACGGGCGTCATTTCGATTAGTTACGTGCAGTTTTCAAACGGCTTTCGTTCGAATCTCGAAGAACTGGGAAACAGCAAAGGGCGGCACGTTTTCGTCGTCAACGCGAGCCAGGCCGCGGGCGCGTTTGAGATCGACGTGAAGCGGATGAAGATCGACGCGTTGTGTACGACCGGACACAAGTGGATGCGTTCGGGTTATGGTTCAGGTTTCGTTTATTTAAGCCGTGAGCTTCAGGCAGCCTCAAATCAACGAACGATCGGTTGGCTCAGCGTTCAGGATCCGTATGCCATGCGAAACAATGAAGTGCACCTGCGTCACGATCTTTCGGCGCGGAGCGAACTCGGTTGTCCGCACTTCGCAGGCATCTTCGCGCTCGGTGCTTCGATCGACATGATGCAGTCGATTGGACCAGCGAACATCGAGGCTCGTGTGCTGGAACTCAATCGCAAACTAACAACGCGCTTGAGCGAAACCGGTTGGAAAGTGTTGTCGCCACTAAACAGCGAAGAACACCGCTCGGCGGAAACGCTCGTCGCAGCCGAGAACCCCGCGCAGGTGGTCGGCAAACTGGCCAATCAAAAAGTCTTTGTTACTGAAAAGCCGCAAGGATTCAGAGTAGCTACGGACTTCTTCAATAACGAAGACGATATCGAACGCTTAATCTACGCTCTCAAATAGCTTTGCCACAAGAGGCACAAGAAGCACAAAAAGGACAAAGTAGGCTAGGTCGCTTTCTTCTCCTTCTTCTGCCTTTGTCTTTCTTGTGCCTTTTGTGCTTCTTGTGCCTCTTGTGGCAAAAGCTTCTCGAATGGTTATTTCTTAACTTTTGCTTTGCTCTTCGCTTTCTTTGCGCCATCCGTGGGCGCTTCGCTCAAGAAGTTTCTATGCGCGAGGGACACGAACTTCTGCATGATCGGTGAATCGTAGCCGTTGCTCAACTGCGCGATCCCCAGCTCCCAATTGATCTGCGCTCCTTCAATCCACCAGCGAATCAACCGTCCTTTGTCAACTTCTTCTTTCACTGATTGCAGCGGCACGATGCCGACGCCCATGTCTTCTTCAACCATGCGTTTTATCGCTTGCTGGCGGCTCAACTCCATCGCGACGCGTAGCGTCACACCGGCCTGCGCAAAAAACTGATCGATCAAACGGCGCGTGTTACCACCGCGTTCGCCGAGAATCAGACGTTCGCCAGCAAGCGTGTAAGCATCGATCGTGCGTTGTTTCGCGAGTCTGTGCTGGGGCGAAGCGATCGCCACCAGTTGATCCTCGCTGAGCCGTTCGGTTTTTATGCCGCGAACATCTACCGGAAGCGAAACAAACGCGATGTCCACTTCGCCGGCGAGAATTTGATCCACAAGCACTTCGCTGGTTCCTGAAGTAACAGAGATTTCCGCAGCGGGATGCTGCTTGCGCAATTCTTTAAGAATCGCCGGTAATTGCTCCGTCAGCACCATTGCCGACGCACTGCCAATTCGTAGCCGTCCTCGTTCGGCCCCGGCCAGTTCCGCAATCTCGTCCAGCGCCGCGTCATGCTCGCGCAAAATGTGTCGCGCGCGCCGCAGCAGTTGTTCGCCCGCTTCGGTCAGAATTACGTGACGCGGCGCGCGGACAAACACGCGTGCGCCGATTTCAGACTCCAATTGCCTGATCTGCATACTGATGGCGGCCTGGGTCACGTGCACGCGCAACGCGCCCGCTGTAAAAGTGCCAGACTCCGCAATGGCCACAAAGGCCCTCAATTGTCGAATTTCCACGGTAGACCCCACATATCACGATGAATTATCGGAATAATAAAATCTTTTAGTTTGGATTATAAATCACTGGCTCCTAAAATGTTGGAAAATGTTTCCAGTGTTTTCTGGACCAGCCGAGCCCCGATTGTGAGCACAGACCGACGCAAAGCAGATCTCTCTCCAGCCAGACGCTTGCACACGCAAAATTCGGTCGTGGGTGTCGACGGTGGCGGCACTAAGACTGAAGCCGTCATCATGGATTCCCAACAACGCGTCATCGGCGAAGGTCTCGCTGGTCCATCCAATCCCTTGCGCGTGGGTATTGCCGGTGCCGCTGCCGCCGTCCGGGAAGCAATTGATAGCGCGTGTGCCGCGGCAAAACTGCGGCGGGCCGATCTGATCGCGGCGCAGATCGGACTTGCAGGAGCCCGGCGGCGTGAACTGCGCGAACGCATGCGCGAGACGCTGATGCCACTCGGTATTGGCGAGATCGAAGTCGTGACTGACGCAAACATCGCTTTGTACGGTGCGACCGACGGCGCGCCCGGATTGGTGGTGATCGCCGGCACCGGATCGATCTGCTGCGGCATCAACGCACGCCAAAAAACTTTTTGCGCGGGCGGGTGGGGACCGATCGCCGGCGATGAAGGTGGTGGTGCGTGGCTCGCGCGCCGTGCGTTGCGCGCCGTTGCTTATGCTTCCGATGGCCGTGGTCCAAAAACACTTTTGACTGAATTGGCCTGTGGTTACTTTCACGTCACCGATCCGGACGACCTGACGACCGCGATCTACGCGCCTTCGATCACGAACGAACGGCTCGCCGGTTTTGGTCGAGACGTGGTCGACGCAGCCAAGCGACGAGATCCGGTGGCGTTGCAAATCGTGGCTGATGGTGGCACCGAACTCGGGATGGCGGCGGTAGCAGTAATTCGTCACTTGCAGATGGAACGCGAGCGTTTTCAGGTCGCGTATGTCGGCGGTGTGTTTCGTTCAGCCGGCGATCTGATGCTCGACACGCTGCGTGCCGAGGTGAGCAAGGTTGCGCCGCGCGCGTATTTCGAGCCGCCGCACTTCGCTCCGGCCGTTGCGGCGGCTAGAATGGCGCGTGAACGCATCAATCACGTTGCTCTCGCAGTCTGAGCCACAAAATTTGAGCCACAAAGAAGCACAAAAAGCACTTCCGATCACCGAACAAGAAAATCCACGCTCTCAGCATCTAAGCTCGCAATCGTCACGCGAGATCGTTGAGCTGATGAACGCGGAAGATGCGACGGTCGCTGCGGCGGTGCACCGTGTTCTCGATAACGTTGCGAAGGCGGTTGATGAAACTGTCGCGCGATTGAGCGCTGGAGGAAAGCTCTACTACATCGGCACGGGTACGTCCGGAAGACTCGGTGTGCTAGATGCTTCGGAGTGTCCGCCGACGTTCGGCGTGTCGCCTGAATTGGTCCAGGGTGTGATTGCCGGTGGTTACGTTGCGTGTTATCGCGCGGGTGAAGCATCAGAGGACGATGCGGATGCCGGCGGTAGTGATTTGCAGCAACGTGGTTTGACTGGCAAAGACGTCGTAGTCGGCATCGCCGCATCTGGCCGCACGCCTTACACAGTTAGGGCAGTGACTTACGCGCGTTCGCTCGGCGCGTTTACGGTCGGATTAACGTGCGTTCCCGATTCGCCGATTACGCGTGCGGCTGAGTTGAGCATCGTTACTGTTGTTGGACCAGAAGTGTTGACCGGTTCGAGCCGTCTCAAAGCCGGAACAGCGCAGAAGATGGTCTTGAATATGATCTCGACCGCCACCATGGTTGGTCTCGGATACGTGAGCGGCAATCGCATGTCCAACTTGCAGGCGCGCAACATAAAACTGCGCGACCGCGCCGTGCGCATCGTGATGGCCGAAACAGGGCGGGATCACGACGAGGCGGCAGCGGCGTTGGAAGCATCCGCGTGGAAGGTTCCAGACGCATTGCAGCGACTCAAAGCTTCATAGATGAAAGCTCTCGATCTCATCATCATCTTCGGCTACCTGATCGGGATTGTCCTGTTTGGCACCTGGTTCGGACGCAAGCAGAAGACGACCAGCGACTACTTCCTCGGCGATCGATCGGTGCCGTGGTGGGCCGTCGCCTTCTCGATCGTCGCTACCGAAACGTCGACGATCACTTTCATCTCTGTGCCGGGAATCGCGTTCGCACGCGGCGGCAACTTTCAGTTTCTGCAACTCGTCTTCGGTTATCTGCTCGGACGCATCGTTATTTCGATACTCTTCATTCCGTCTTACTTTCGCGGCGAACTGCTGACTGTCTACCAGCTTCTCGATCGGCGCTTTGGCGGCAAGATCAAGATGCTGGCCGCCTCGCTTTTTGTGGTGATGCGTAATATCGCCGACGGCATCCGTCTCTTGCTCACTGCGATCGTGCTGGCAGCGGTCTACGCGTCGTTTCAACCGAACGCGAGCCCCGAGGCGATCGCAGTTGCGACTGTTGTCTCGATCGTCGTGATCGGGCTGGCAATGATCATCTTTACCTACTTCGGCGGCATGGAAGCAGTGATCTGGGTCGAGGTAGTACAACTCGGAATCTACATCGCCGGCGCGCTCGCCGCCGCCGTGGTGCTGATCAATTCCATTGACGGCGGGTTCGCGGGCGCCACCGCGCTTGCGAGCCAGTTCGGCAAGTTTTCAGTGTTCGACTTCGCTTTTGATTACACGAAGACTTACACCTTTTGGTCGGGACTCATCGGCGGATGTTTTCTGACGATGAGCACACACGGCACCGATCAGTACCTGGTCCAACGTTACCTCTGTACGGATCGTCCGCGGCACGCGACCATCGCTTTGCTGACGAGCGGTGTGATCGTGTTGGCCCAGTTCATCGGGTTCTTGTTTATCGGCGTGCTGCTTTTCGCGTTCTACTATCCGGATACCGCACAGTTCACCAGTGGCGATCGGGTCTTTCCCGATTTCATTACCAAACACATGCCGAGTGGTCTTTCGGGGTTGGTAGTGGCGGCGATCTTTGCAGCGGCGATGTCGTCGTCGCTCAACTCGATCGCGGCTACGGCGGTGAACGATCTTTACAAACCGTTTCGTCAGGGGCGAAGTGACAAGCACTATTTGAAGGTTTCGCACGTGCTGACGTTAATCTGGGGAGTAGTACAGATTGGGGTGGCGTTGGCGGTTAGGAATCAGCCGGGATCGGCGCTGAGTATGGCGCTCTCGATTGCTTCGCTGATTAACGGGCCAATATTGGGCGTGTTTTTGGTCGGCACGTTTTTGCGTCGTGTCACCCAACCGGCCGCGTTGATCGGTATGCTCGCGAGCCTCGGCGTGATGCTCTACATCTTTTTTGTGCAGAAACAGATCGCGTGGACGTGGTACGTGTTCATCGGCAGTTTGATTACCTTCGTGGTGGCGTGGCTCGCGAGTTTTGCCTTCCGGCCGGCGCCCTCGGAGACGCGCGACGAGTTGTCGCCCGCAGTTGTTACTGAAGATTAGCTCCGAAAGTATGGAAAGACTCGAATTATGCTCAGCCTGAATCGTTATATTTCACCTGCGCTTGTGTTGCTCCTGCTCACGCTCGCGGCGTTACCAGTGCGGACGCAGGAAGCCGCGCTTGTCAAAGCGCCGAAGGTCGTCGCGTTCAAACGTCAACCAACTTCAGCCGCGGTGAAGTGGGCCAACGAAGAATTACGCCGGATGTCGATAGAAGAGAAGGTCGGACAGTTGATCTCGGTCGGCATCAACGCGACTTTTCTCAACCAGGAATCGGATGCGTATCGCACACTCAAACACCACATCGAAGACAACAAGGTCGGCGGCATCATTCTTTTTCGCGGTCCGGTTTACGAATCCGTAATCCTCGTCAATCGAATGCAGCAGTTGGCGAAATACCCGCTCCTGATTTCAGCGGACCTCGAAGCTGGCGCCGGGATGCGTTTCGACGACACGGTCAACTTCCCCTGGAACATGGCCGTCGCCGCAACCGGCAATCCCGATTACGCGCGACGCCAGGGCGAGATCACCGCGCGTGAAGCTCGCGCACTCGGCATTCAACAGATCTTCGCCCCCGTAGTCGACGTCAATAACAACGCCGCGAATCCGGTGATCAATGTTCGTTCTTATGGCGAAGACCCGGCGGACGTGGCCCGTTTTGCGGCAGCGTTCACCGAAGGCGCGCAAGCGGCCGGAGCAATCGCCACGGCCAAGCACTTTCCCGGACACGGCGACACCGCCGTCGATTCGCATCGCGGCTTGCCGGAGATCAACGTCAGCCGCGATCGTCTCAACAACGTTGAGTTCGTTCCGTTTCAAGCTTCGATTAACGCGGGCGTCGCTTCGGTGATGGTGGGCCACATCGCGTTGCCGCAGATCGACTCGACAGCAATCAAACCCTTGCCACGCAATCTCAAAGGGAAAGCCATAGATACAGACGAAGCGGGCGAGATCGTTGACGAGAAAGCAACGATGCCAGCGACACTGTCGCCGGTGATGGGCAACATTCTGCGAAACGATCTGAAGTTTCCCGGACTGATCGTCACCGATGCGCTCAGCATGAGTGGACTGACGATCTACTTCACTCCGGAAGAAGCGGCGGTGCGCGCGCTCGAAGCGGGCGCGGACATGTTGCTGAAACCGGCCGATGTTGACGCTGCGTTTCGCGGTGTGCGCGATGCGGTGAAGAGTGGACGCATCAGTGAAGCGCGCGTGGAAGAATCTTCGCGCAAGATTCTGGCTGCGAAGTACGATCTCGGACTAGTGGAACAGCGCCTCACGTCTGTCGAGACGATCGATCGTCTTGTCGGCACTAAAGAC
>DATNJO010000289.1:0-4404 GCA_035603895.1 Pyrinomonadaceae bacterium | reverse complement strand
ATGCCAGGCTACGCAGCGATCTTTCTCGGCATGGTGATGACCGCGATCGGTTTGCCGCTGCTCGCGGTGTTTATCTCGGAGTTTCTGGCGCTGCGCGGTTCGTTCGAGGCGAATCCGTATTGGGCCGGTTGGGCCGCGCTCGGCATCATTCTCAACGCCGGTTATTTCCTCTGGCTCTACCAGCGCATGTTCTTCGGCAACGTCGAGAATCCGAAGAACCAGAAACTTACGGACCTGAACATTCGCGAGTGGGCCTACATGGTGCCGCTCATGATTCTCTCGCTGTGGATCGGCGTCTATCCGAAACCGTTTCTCGAATACATCCAGCAACCGGTGAACGCGATTGTGAAGCAGGTCAGGCCGGATTACGTGATTCCGGGCACCGCCGCGCCGGCACAGCCAGAACGGGCGGAGAGATAAGCGACAATGTTTCTCTTGCAAGCCAACACCACGTCCCTAATCAACGTCTCGGATCTGCAACTGATCGCGCCGGAGTTGATCCTGACCGTTTGCGCGTGCGTGGCGCTTGTGATGGAAGTCATTCTTCCGTATCGCAAGAGCAAACTCACTGCTTACTTTTCACTCATCGCCGTTGCGCTCGCTTTTATCTCACTCGTGATGCAGTGGCGCTTCATGCCGTTGTTGCCGCAAGACGGTTTCTACGGCATGGTCCGTATCGACGGCTTCGCGCTCCTCTTTAAAGCGATCTTTCTCGTTGCCGCGGGACTCGCGATCGGAATTTCGACGCGTTATCTCGACATCGAAGGCGAACAGCATGGCGAATACTATTCGCTGGTGCTCTTTGCGACCGTCGGCATGATGTTCATCGCCTGCGGTTACGATCTGATTTCGCTTTACATCAGTCTCGAACTGATGGCGCTGACGTTCTACATCCTCGTCGCGTTTACCAAGCGCGAGAAACGTTCGAACGAAGCAGCGATGAAATATTTTCTGCTCGGCGCGTTTTCGTCGGGCGTGTTGCTGTACGGAATGTCGTTGCTTTACGGACTGGCGGGTTCGACCAACATTGGCGCCATCGGTGCCGAACTCAGCCGCGTAGTACCGCAGATCCAGGATGCGTTAGCAAATCAGGGCCTTACTAAAGACGCCATCGTGGGGCTGCGTCCGTTGTTGTTGCTCGCGATGATCGCGTTGAGCGCGGGATTGTTCTTCAAAGTCGCGGCAGTGCCGTTTCACATGTGGGCGCCCGACGTTTACGAAGGCGCGCCGACATCGGTCACCGCGTTTCTATCGACCGGATCGAAAGCCGCGAGCTTCGCGCTGTATGCGCGCATCTTCACGGAAGCACTCGGACCGATGCGTGCCGATTGGGCGCCGCTGCTCGGGCTCGTCGCGGCGATCACGATCATGGTGGGCAACTGGGCCGCCGTCACTCAGGAAAACTCGAAACGCCTGCTTGCATATTCTTCGATCTCAAACGCGGGCTATCTGTTGCTCGCGCTCGTAGCCAGCAATCTCTATGGCTACATCGGACTGATCATCTATCTCTTCGTCTACACGCTAATGAACATGGGCGCGTTTGGAGTGATCATCAGTCTGCGCCGCCGCGGCATTGTCGGCGACAACGTTGACGATCTGACAGGGCTCGGTCAGAAGGAACCTGGACTCGCGGCGATGATGACGATCTTTATGTTGTCGCTCGGCGGTCTGCCGATTACCGGCGGGTTTATCGGGAAGTATTTCCTGTTTGGTGGTCTGGTTCAGCGCGGCACTGGCCCGGAAGGGAAGAGCTGGTACATCTGGCTGGCTGTTTGGGCCATCGTCAACACGGTCGTTTCGTTTTATTACTACTTCCGCTTCATCAAGGTGATGTATCTCGGCGATCGCATCGCCGACAACAAGCCGCTCGCGCTTTCGCCGGCGCTGCAAGCCGCGCTCATAGTGTCGGTGGTTGGGATTCTGGCGGTTGGAATTATTCCACACTGGCTGATTAAGCTCACGCAGGAGTTGATTGGCCCAATCGCGTCCGCTGCCTCACTCGCCTTGAAGTGATCGTCTACTACTTCTTCGCTGCTGTCGCTGTTTGGATTGGCATCAAGTCGTTGTTGGGTGGTCTGCGCTATGCGGATTACGTGCAGCGCGAAACGAGCCGTCCGCTGCCTGAGTTTTATCCTTTTATTTCCATAATTGCACCAACACGTGGTCAAGAACCTGGTTTCGAAGAAAACATCCGTCCTTTACTGACTCAAAAGTACCCCGATTATGAAGTTCTATTTGTTTTTGACAATCGTCAAGATCCTTCCCTCAAAGTCGTCGAACAGCTAAACGCCAAGAGTATTATTAGTGGCCCAGCAACTGACACCGGCCAAAAAGTTCATAACTTGATCGTTGCTGTGGGTGAGATCGATCCGCGGTGCGAAGTGATCGTGTTTGTGGATACTGACGCTCGTCCTTCGAACGATTGGCTGCGCGAACTCGTCGCGCCGCTTGCGGATGAGACGCTCGGTGCTTCGACTGGTTACCGGTGGTTTGTTCCGGAAAAGGGGCTGGCTTCGCGTTTGCGTGGCGTCTGGAATGCGTCGGTTGCTTCGGCGCTCGGCGCAGAGACGACGAAGAACTTTTGCTGGGGCGGCTCGACCGCGATTCGCCGGTCGACGTTTGAAGAGTTGAAAGTCGCGGAGCGTTGGCGCGGTACTGTTTCTGATGATTTCACGATCACGCGCGTGCTAAAGGAAGCGAAGTTGCCGATCCACTTCACACCTCGTTGCCTGGTGCCATCGGTCGGCGACTGCGGCTGGAGTGAGCTCGTGGAGTTTACAACGCGGCAGATCAAGATAACCCGGGTATATGCGAACCATCTTTGGGTAGCATTGTTGCTCGGTTCGGCGCTGTTTGCGATTGCGTTCTTTGGTGGGATCGTGTTGCTTGTGACGCGAGTGTTACTCGGGCAATCGTTTTGGTTGGTACTGAGCTTTCTTATTGTGATCTTCGCGCTCGGTGCCGCCAAGGGCTTCATTCGTTGGCGAGCGGTTAGCCTTCCGCTTGCCGGGTATCGCGCTGAGTTAAGACGCGATCTCGCCGCGCACCTCTTTCTTTGGCCGTTTGCGTCGCTGCTCTATCTTTACAACGCGGTCGTCGCCGCCTTTTCGCGCCGCATCACCTGGCGTGGCATTACCTATAATTTGCTATCACCTACTGAAGCTGTCATTATTTCTCGCGACTCCTGATGACCAGCAAAGCGGTCCAATTCGTGCAACTGTTGCGATCGTCGAAACGCGAGAAGCGTCTCGGCACGGTCATTCTGTTTGTCACTTCGCGTTGCAACGCCTTCTGCCAAACGTGCTTCTATCACGAAGAGTTGAACCAACCCGGCGATCTGACCTTCGCGCAACTCGAAAAGATTTCGCAAACAATGCCGTCAATCACTGACCTGTGGCTCTCGGGCGGCGAGCCCACATTGCGGCGAGATGTTCCTGACGTCATCGATATGTTTGTTAGGAACAACAACGTCAATCGCATCATTATCCCCACGAACGGTCTAATAAAATCCCGTGTCTTTGAGATCGTAGACAGCGCCCTTTCAAAACATCCCACGCTCGATCTCTACCTGAACATCGCGCTCGACGGCTACGGCGAAACGCACGATCGCATTCGCGGCGTCCCCGGTAACTGGACCAAAACACTCGACTGCATCGAGTTTCTCTACCCGCTGAAACAAAAGTACACCGATCGTTTTCGCCTGAACGTCAACACCGTCGTCTGCTCCGAGAACTACACCGAGATCGACATGCTCGCCGAGTTCTTATGGCAGAACTACAAACTCGACGGCCAATACTTCAACATCATCCGTGGCGAAACGCTCGTCGGCGACCAGATCAAACAAGTGCCGCCTGAGGTCCTGCTCGCGATGTACGCCAACGTCGCAAAGCTCACCAAACGCTACGGCGATCGCATGTTCGCGGACGACGAGAAGAGCAAACGCTTCATTAAGAACGTCGCTTACGTCGGCACGATCACGACTCACTATCGCACTCAACACGCAAACTTCCAGCAACCGACCCCCTGGCCGTTTCCCTGTACGGCAGGCGAAACGACGGCAGTGATCGATTACAACGGCGACGTACGCGCCTGCGAGTTGCGCGAGAAATTCGCGACGCTCGCTGATTTCGATTACGACTTCGGCGCCTTGTGGGCCTCGCAATCACGCTCGGAAGAACTCGTCGAGATCGACGGCGGCAAAGCCTGCTGGTGCACGCACGTCTGTTTTATTCACGATTCCATGCGCCACTCGCGCCGCGCTTTGCTTTACGAAGTGCCCAGAAACTTCCTCACGCGCGAAAACTGGTAATGGCGGATCAAGACGAGAATCGAAAGAGCGGCTTCGCCTACGCAGCGGGAATTACGCTCTTCGCCTCCGTGGTCTCCTTCTGCGGCATCGGCTAC
>DATNJO010000288.1:0-9956 GCA_035603895.1 Pyrinomonadaceae bacterium | reverse complement strand
CGGGAGTTGAAGAGTTGCGCCGGAAGTGGCCGGTCGTAGTGAAGCTGCCTGTGCCCGCGGCGCCTGCTTCGGAGTTGGAACAGGGTTCACCAGTGAAAGGTCCGTTGAAAGCGGCTGTGACGATTGTTGAGTTCTCGGACTTTGAATGTCCGTTCTGTACTCAGGTGCAGGACACGCTCAAACAGATCGTGGAACGTTACGGTGGCGAAGTGCGCCTGGTGTTCAAACACTTGCCGTTGGAAGGTCATCGCAACTCGCTTGCGGCGGCGCGTGCGGCATATTGCGCAGGCGAGCAGGACCGGTTCTGGCAGTTTCACGATGCGCTGTTTGCGACGCGAAAGTTGTCGCCGGAAGTTTTTGACGAGATTGGTGCGCGGCTGGGGCTGCGGCGTGAGAAGTTTGCAGCGTGTTTGAGTGATGAAGCGTCGCGGACGGCGGTTGTTAAGGACATTGAGCTGGCGCGGCGTTATCGAATCGACAGTACGCCGAGTTTTTTGATCAATGGGAAGCTGGTTAAAGGCGCCCTCCCGTTTGCCGAGTTTCAGAACCTCATTGAACGCGAGTTACAGCAGCGTCCTTCAAATCCAAAGACGTCCCAAAAGACGTCTCTAACCAATTAGGAGATCCTCACATGTATCGATTGAATCGTTTTACTCTCTTCTTGTTCTGTCTTGTTGTTATTCCCGCGACCGCGCAAGCGCGTTCGGTTGGCACGCAGGAGAAACTGATTCGCGAAACCTATCGCAAGCTGGAGCTTTACAACGCCGCCGCTCAGATGTTTTGGAAAGAACAATCCCATCGTGGGCCACGGTCCGAAGCGAGACTCAGCTTCGAGCTCACGGATTTTCGTTCCGGTAACGTGCAGGAGATCGTGAGCCGGCGTTATGCGGAACTGGTCACGTTGCCAACTGGTGAGATTGTGTCATTGACGCACGGCGGCCACTCAGAGAACGAAGGCGCCGAGGAGGCAATCTTTGCAGCTGCCTGGGAACGCGGGCAGTACGCGTCAGTAGTCGATCCGCAATGGACCATCAGCGACGTGCTCAATTTCGAGCCGGCGCGCTACTTCGATATTGCCGGGTATACGTCTTACCAGGTGACCGTTCGGCTCGACGGCAAGAGTCGCACCTATCGCGCGTTGGCGCTGTTTCACAATACGCCGGAAATCTCGGCGGCTGTTGGGCCCGAGTTTTGGGACGGGGTCGTGAATGGACTTAACGGTGTTTGGCAAGAGAAGCGTCCGGCTTATACCTCGAAGATGCAGAGGCAACAAGGTGCGGCGACGTCGTTGGACCAGACTACTTATGCATCGGTCGGCGGTGAGCCTCCCACCGGCATAACTCCGGAGCAAGAAGCAGTCATATCTACTACCACACTTCCGCTTTGGCTCAGCGAAGACGACACCGAACATGCGTCTGGTCATCATGCGGGTACAGCGGAATACACCGGCGTTTGTTCTCTCGTTACAAACACGCTCCAACGTTGCCGGGTAGTTCCCAGTAATTTCGCCGCGTTTGAAACTGGCAAGCTCAGTAACTTGACGTTCTTCTTCTCCCACGTCGGTTCGAAAGATCTGAAGACTGAAAACCGTACTGGAGCGGTGGGTACAACGATACCCTGCGCGGCTGCTACCGGCGTTGCGTTCTCGTCGTGCCTGTTGGGATCAAGTTGCGATACCACCGCCAATGTATCTGTGAGTCTATTGATCGCTTCGGCCAGTTCGACTGTAACGGGAGGCAATCTTTGGCGAGACTCGAACGCTGAGTTCTTTTCGTGCAACCTCGGCGCTACAGCGGGTGGCAATTGCTCGGTGCCCATTCTCGGCGTTTGTCCCATCGGCACGACTCCGAATGGATCCGGCCTGTGCTGTTTTTCAGGCTCAGCGGGTTGCAACGCGAGCTTCGCCAGCCGGTGTATGCGTTTTAACGGTGAGTTTGACTTCACGACCTGCACGTGTCTCGGTTGCGACACCTGCGGTGGTTCGCCGATTGTGATCGATATCAATGGCGATGGCATCGCGCTAACCGCGGCGATTGACGGTGTTGACTTCGATCTGAACGGGAACGGCACCAGGGACCGTCTGGGCTGGACCATCGCGGGTTCCGACGATGCCTGGCTCGCGCTCGATCGCAACGGCAACGGGACCGTCGACACTGGCTCTGAGTTGTTTGGCGACTTCACACCGCAACCGGCGGCGAGTAACAAGAATGGCTTCCTGGCGTTGGCCGAGTTTGACAAACCAGCAAGCGGCGGCAACGGCGATAGGCTGATTGACGATCGCGACAGGATCTTTACACACCTGCGCCTCTGGCAGGATACAAACCACAACGGCATCTCGGAACTTGAAGAACTACACACGCTTGAATCATTGAAGGTGAAGGCATTTGAGCTGGACTTCAAGGAGTCAAAGCGCGTGGACCAATTCGGTAACGAGTTCAAATACCGGGCGAAAGTCCGCGACATGGCCGGCGCGAAAGTGGCGCGTTGGGCGTGGGACGTGTTTCTCGCTCATTAAGGTTTAACCACCGGGGGCACAAAAAGGCACAAGAGTCAGGGAGGGAATTTTGGTGGGTTCGGTCCCTTTCTCTTGTGCCTTTGTGTGCCCCTTGATGCCTTGCTTTGCTTGTCGCTACTTTTTCCAGGGTGGCAAGGTGCGCCGGGCCGCTTTCTCATGTTTCAGCCCCAACGCCCAATCCGCCTGCATCAGCGTGTGAATGTCACGCGTGCCTTCGTAAATGATCGCGGCTTTGCAATTGCGCAGGTAACGCTCCACAGGGTAGTCATTCGAGTAACCGTTCGCGCCGTGAACCTCAATGGCCATCGAAGCTGCCTTTTCGCTGCGCGTGGTGGCTTGCCACTTTGCCAGACTCGTCGCTTTGGCGTTTGGCTTGCCCTCGTTTTTCAAATAGCCGGCGCGGAGCCATAACAAGTGGCTCATCTGGTAATCGGCTTCCATCTCCGCGATTTTCTGTTTCACTAGTTGGTGATTCGCGATCTTCGTCCCGAAAGTCTCGCGCGTGTTGGCATACGCAACAGATGCATCCCGTGAAGCGCGAATTACGCCCGTCGCTCCCGATGCAACCGTATAGCGTCCCTGCTCGAGCGCAAACATCGCAATCTTGAAACCTTCCCCCTCTTCGCCAACCATGTTTTCATGCGGCACGCGCACGTCCTGCAACGAGAAATAACCAGTGTTGCCCGCGCGTATGCCGAGCTTCCCGTGAATCGTCCCTGATGAAAAACCCTTCATGGTGCGCTCGACGATAAAACAGGACATGCCGGTGTGATCGCGCTTACGTCGCTTCTCCTCGTCGGTCCAGCAGAAGAACAGAAAGTTGTCGGCGAGGTCCGCCAAACTGATCCACATCTTCTCGCCATTCAGCACCCACTCGTCTCCTTCACGGCGAGCGGTGGAGCGCGCTCCAACCACGTCGGACCCCGCACCCGGCTCGGTCAGTCCATAAGTCGCGATCTTCTCTCCCTTAGCCTGCGGCGTCAGGTACTTTTGCTTTTGTGCTTCGGTGCCCCAAGTGTAAAGCGTCAGCGAATTCAATCCCGTATGCACTGACATAATCACGCGCAGAAACGTATCGACTGCTTCCAACTCCTCGCAAACCAACCCGAGCGAAATGTAGTCAAAACCGGCGCCGCCATACTCCTCGGGGATGCAAACGCCAAGCAGGTTGAGTTCGGCCATCTTTCGCAAAATGGAAGGCTGGTACTGCTGTTTCTCGTCCCACTCCTTGATGAAAGGCGCGACTTCCTTTTGCGCAAACTCCCGCACGGTTTGCACCAGCGCCTTGTGATCTTCAGTCAGTTCAAAATCGATCATTTCACTACTCTTTTCATTAGGGTGATAAAAATGACCGGACATCTTACTCAAGTCGAAACTGCAATGTCCAAAAGGCGCCGCTTTGCTATACTCGCGCCATGCCGAAAAAAAGCCGCGCCAGTGACGTAACAACCGTGGGATTGGTGCAGATGTCGTGCGTGCCGGAGCCGGAGAAGAACCTCAAAAAAGCGATCGAAGGAATCAACGACGCGGCCAAACGCGGAGCGCAGATCGTTTGTCTTCAAGAGCTTTTCCGATCGCAGTATTTCTGCCAAACCGAAGACATTCAGCTCTTCAAACTGGCGGAAACGATTCCTGGTCCCACGACCGAAGCTTTGAGCAAAGTTGCGCGGCAGAAAAAGGTCGTGATCGTGGCGTCGCTGTTCGAAAAGCGCGCCGCCGGCGTCTACCACAATACCGCGGTGATGATCGACGCCTCAGGCAAGATCGTCGGCAAATATCGCAAGATGCACATCCCGGACGATCCCCTGTATTACGAAAAATTCTATTTCACCCCGGGCGATCTCGGTTTTCAAACTCACGACACCACCTACGGCAAGATCGGCACACTCGTCTGTTGGGACCAGTGGTTTCCCGAAGCGGCCCGGCTCACGGCGCTCGGCGGCGCACAGTTTCTCTTTTACCCAACGGCGATCGGCTGGTTGCCGGAAGAAAAACCGGAAGTAAACGAAGCACAGCACTCGGCGTGGGAAACGATTCAACGGGCTCACGCGATCGCCAATGGAATCTACGTAGTTGTGGTCAATCGCGTCGGCCGCGAAGGCAAACTAACGTTCTGGGGGCAATCGTTCGTGGCCGATCCCTTTGGGCGCATCATCGCGAAAGCGTCTGCCGATCGCGAAGAGGTGCTGGTCGTAGAATGCGATCTCTCGGTCATCGAAGAGACGCGGCAAAACTGGCCATTCCTTCGCGATCGCCGTATCGACGCTTACGAGGGTCTGCGCTTCAGGTTTGGTGATCAGTTATGAAGTATGGACTGGTTGATTTACTCGGTCTGATCGGTGTTGTGCTAATCGTGGTGACCTACCTGCTGCTGCAACTGGAAAAGCTGAGAAGCAATGATCTGGCCTATTCCCTACTTAATGCGATCGGGGCAAGCTTGATAGTCCTGTCGCTGCTGGTTAACTTCAACCTTTCCGCCCTCCTGATGGAAGTCTTCTGGGTTCTGATCAGTTGCCTTGGAATCTACCGTTACTTCCGGTTCAAAACCGTCGGCCCGGAAAACAACTAAATGCCCGAACCACAGCACAAGACTCCCGCAGAACTCGGCTTCTACATGCCCGCTGAATGGCACCCGCACGCAGGCACGTGGCTAACGTGGCCCACAGATCCCGAAACATGGCCGGATCGAGTAGAACGAGTCGAGGAGATCTATCTCGAGATCATCGCAGCACTCGCACCACACGAAACGGTGAACTTGCTGGTCGACGATGAAGCGACGGAACACGCGGTGCGAAGCCGTTGTAATTCCGCGGCCGTCGAGAACGTACGCTTTCACCGTATCCCTACAGTCGACTCGTGGATTCGCGACTATGGACCAAACTTTCTCATCTCCGGCAGCAGCGGCGGTGCGTTCAACGATTGGATCTTCAACGCATGGGGGAACAAATACGAAGCCCTGAAGCGAGACGATCGGGTGCCGCGTTCGCTCGAACCGATTCTGCAACTGCCTCGCTTCGAACCGGGAATCGTAATGGAAGGCGGCGCAATCGAAGTCAACGGAAACGGCTGTGTCTTAACGACCAAGCAGTGTTTGCTCAATCCAAATCGCAATCCGAAACTCACGCGCAGCGAAATCGAAGATTACTTGAAGAACTATCTCGGCGTGGTGAAGGTTCTGTGGCTGGGTGAAGGCATCGTCGGCGACGACACGGACGGTCACATCGACGACATCGCACGTTTCGTGGCGCGGGACATCATAGTTTGTGCCGTCGAAGACGATCCTGAGGATGCAAACTACGACCTGCTCCAGGACAATCTCGACAGACTCAAGCGAATGACCGATGCCAACGATAGTCCCTTCGAGATCGTCACCTTGCCGATGCCCGGCGTTGTCGGCGGCGAAAGCACTGACACACGCAATCTCGATCGATTGCCTGCAAGCTACGCAAACTTCTACATCGCCAACAACGTCGTTCTGCTTCCCGTATTTGGCCACGAAAACGACGCTCGCGCGGCTGATACCCTGCAACGTGTCTTCCCCAATCGACGCGTGATTCCAATTAATTGCGAACCACTAGTCTGGGGCATGGGCACGATTCACTGCCTTACCCAACAACAGCCACAGATCAATCAGTAACTAGATGAGCTTTCGAGCTTCTGCGATCGCTTCTTCAACCGTCCGCACGCGCCCATCCAACTGCATTTCGTAAACCGCGCGCGTGATTTCTCCGACCCGTGGTCCGGCGTCCACGCCCAACGCCAGCAAATGCCGGCCCAACAACAACGGCTCCGGCGGACGCTGCTCCACATCCAATTCCCGCGCGCGTTGAATAAACCACTCCTGCGCTTCCGATCCGTACCACTTTTCCTGCGGCACCCACGGCGCATTGCGTCCCAACGAATCAGCCTTCGCCACTCGATACAACAAATCCGGCTCACAACGGCGCGCCAAACGACGAAACGCGCCGTCACCGACCTCGTCGCGTTTCTTGAAAAACTCGCCCGGCTTCAAATGCTCGCGCACAAGCGAGATCACCTGCCCGCGCACGTTATAACCGTCGATCGTATGCATATTGATCCGCGCCAGAAACGACTCCGCCGGCGCCACGCCCGCCGCTTCGTGTCCGCGCGAACGCAAACGGCCGTCGATGAATTCCGTCGTGGCCGGCTTCCCAAAATCATGGGCCAACGCCGCCAACATCACGGTGACTTGTCGCGAATAACCCAACTCGTCGATCGACTCCCGCGCGCGATCGACAGTCAATCTCGTATGCACAAACACGTCGCCTTCCGGATGCCACTCCGGATCCTGCGGCACGCCGACAAGCGCATGAATCTCCGGAAAAAGTTTTTCCAACACTCCCAACGCGTGCAACCAGCCAAGTCCGATCGACGGCCGTTGCGCCCGCAACAGCAGCTTTTCCAACTCACCCCAGATTCTCTCGGCTGGCAAATCGCTGAGGTCGATCGTCCGGCAAAGCTCCACGGTCTCCGGCGCAACTCGAAATTCGAAGCGCGCGGCAAACTGCGCCGCTCGCAGCACACGTAAACTATCTTCGCCAAACGTCTCCGCGGAAACCGCACGCAACACGCCCTGCTCGATGTCGCGCCGCCCATCAAACGGATCGATCACTTCTTCAGTAAGCGGATCCTTGAGAATCGCGTTGATCGTAAAGTCTCGCCGCTGCGATGCCTCCACAACACTCATCGACGGATCGCCCTCGATCACAAACGCACGATGTCCGCGGCCCGACTTACGCTCACGGCGCGGCATCGAAACGTCCAGATCGAACCCGAGTTTATATACGGTAAACGCTTCGCCGACGACGTTGACTGGTCCAAATTGATCGAGAATCTCACGCAGCCGTTCCGGCGCCACGCCATAGACTTCGAGATCCCAATCCTTCGGCTGCACGCCCATCAACTCATCGCGCACACACCCGCCCACAAGCAGCGCGCGTCCGCCCGCGTCGCGAACCGCTTGTGAAAGCAGAATGACCTTCTCTGGAGGTTGAGGGTTAAGCATAGGTCCTGGTAGGCCCTATAGACCTATTCTTCTTCAGGATCTTCCTCAGGCTCTTCGACGAGAATCTGAACGCCGCGCGTGGAAGGCAGACAGCTAATCACTTGAGCGCGATCGATCCGCGTGAGCTCGGTTCCGGCCGCGTGCCACAGCTTCACCCAGAAAGTCCGTGTCTCGCCGTGAATCGCAAACGTCGAACCATCGAGCATCACGGGCACCGGTTCGGCAACAGTCCCGGCACGCAGAGCCTCGAGCAGTTCAGGAATGTAAGGCTTGAACTTCTCAAACTGGACCAACACCGCGGCGTCATCAATCTCCGCCGGCGGTAACTCCACCGGTTCATCAGACTCCAGTAACAGACGCGTCTCAGTTTGTTGATTTCGTTTCTTAACTACCGGCATAACCTAAATATCCAAACTCGGCGTATCGGCCACGGGCGGCACCGGCGCCGCCGCCTTCAAACGTCGTTGTAAATACTCCGCGAGCTCAGTGACTTTCACTCGCTCCTGTTCCCACGTATCGCGGTCGCGCACCGTAACCGCCTCGTCTTCGAGCGACTGATGGTCCACAGTCACGCACAACGGCGTTCCGATTTCATCCTGGCGTGCGTAAAGCTTTCCAATCCCTCCGGTGTCGTCATAAACAGCGCGCAGCACTGGTTGCAACGAGCGCTTGATTGCTTTCGCCATGCCGACGATCTCGGGCTTGTTCTTTGCCAACGGCAGTATTGCCGCCTTAATCGGAGCGAGTTGCGGACTGAGCTTCAGAATCACACGCGTCTCGCCTTTGTCGTTGGTTCGCTCGGAATAAGCATCCATCAACACCGCGAGCACCGTCCGATTCACTCCCGCCGCCGGCTCGATCACGTGCGGATAGAAACGCTGCTTCGCCGCTTCATCGAAGAACGAAAGGTCTTCCGTCGAATCCGGATTGGCTCTGTTGCCTTCCGCATCAGTCGCCTTGCTCGAATGCGTACGCAAATCAAAGTCAGTGCGGTACGCAATTCCCATCAACTCTTCCCACTGCCGCTCTTCCTCGGCGCGCTCCGGAAAATAGCGATACATGATATCGACAGTTCGACTCGAGTAATGCGCGAGCTCTGTCTTAGGTACTTCGTGCAACTGCAAATTCTCACCGCTTATTCCGAGACTCTTAAACCACCCGACATACAATTCGACCCACTCGTCGACCAGCTTCCAGTGCTCGGCGTCGGGCCTAACGAAATACTCCATCTCCATCTGCTCAAACTCGCGCGTGCGCAGGATGAAGTTGCCCGGCGTGATCTCGTTGCGAAACGACTTTCCGATCTGCGCAATACCAAACGGCAGCTTGCGACGCATCGCTATTTGCACGTTCAGAAAGTTGATAAAGATTCCCTGGGCCGTTTCCGGACGCAGGTACGCGAGCGCAAACGGATCGTCCTCTTCCGCGGCTGCTCCCAGCAGCGTGCGCAGCATCATGTTGAAATTGCGCGGTTCAGTAAGATTGGTGGAACCGCAGTTCGTACACTTTCCTTCAATCTTGTCCGCGCGCATTCTGAATTTGCAGTCGCGACAGTCGACCAGCGGATCGTTAAATGTTTCCTCGTGTCCCGAGTATTTCCAAACCAACCGGTTGAGAATGATCGAAGAATCGATTCCTTCGATGTCGTCGCGCTCGTAGACCAGCCAGCGCCACCACGATTGCTTGATGTTGTTGCTCAGCTCTACGCCGAGGGGGCCGTAGTCCCAGGCGCTGCCAAGGCCGCCGTAGATCTCAGACGATGGGAAAACGAAACCGCGCCGCTTGGCGAGCGAAACAATCGTGTCGATGTTTGGTGCAGACATAGTTTGAAACATATATATCCCGCAAAGGCGCAAAGACGCAAAGGTACGTGCCCTTGCGTCTCCGTGCGTTGGCGAGAATCGATCTAATTACTTACTCGGTACTGTAATGTTTACGTCGATGTCTTGTCTTCCGTTGCCTCCAAATAAACGTCCTCTAAAAACATAAAGCGCCACCAGCACTACGATCACAAAAATGACCAGCACTGCGACTATGCCCGTACTGCCGCCTCCGCCGCCGCCTTCTTCAGCCATGGACGGTATCCTCCTTATGATTCAACTTGTGTCAGGGGGCAAACGGGGATGACAAAACAGAAGGGGGTCGCCTTTTGCAGGGCGACCCCATTGTACTCAGGATTGTTTGAGTTTCAACCGCGTCGACGGCGTGTCGAACCAGCCGGTTTCACTTCACCGGCCTGAACCGTCGGCGTAGCACGCGGTGTCGGAGCGCCGCGCGGCACCAGCCAAAGCTCAACGCTGTCGCCCTCACGGAAACCGCCGTTGACGATCACGAGACGCGAACCATCGATCGCGCGCTCGTTAGTCAGGTAGTTGCGAGCGCGAGTCATCAGCATCTCGACCTGCCCGATCGGAC
>DATNJO010000287.1:0-16550 GCA_035603895.1 Pyrinomonadaceae bacterium | reverse complement strand
TGCACACGCGATCAGCAGCACAAACGCGACCGCGCCGAAAAGAATAAAGACCGTCGTGCGACTGCTGCCGACGAGTTGTTCGCGCAGCGAGACGAGACGCAAGTTCCATCCGGTATTGCTCTCAGGAAACTGTTTCTCGATTTGAGCAGCGATCAGATCGGTATCAGCCTGGGCCTGGGTGAGATTCACTCCCGCTTTCAGCCGTCCAATGGGCCGCAGGAAGTGCGCGAAGCGTTGCTTCATTTCCGGATCGGAATCAAAGTTCATCGGCACCCACAGGTCCGACGTCTGCGGAAGACTCACGTCTTTACCCATCACGCCGATCACTTCGTAGGCTTTGCCGTTGAGGACGATGGTCTTGTTGACGATCGCGGGATCACCGGCAAAACGTCTCTGCCACAGTGCGTAACTCAGCACCGTCACTTGATCATTGCCGCTTTTTTCGTTTTCAAGACTGAAGCCGCGGCCGAGAACCGGAGCGACGCCGAAGGTTTGAAAGTAATTACCGGTGACGTTTGAGGCTCGGAGACGTTCAGGCTCACCACTGCCGGTGAGTGTTGCGGGCAACGGGAGCGTCCCTGAAGCGGCAAACTGTTCGAACGTCTTGTTCTGATTGCGATAGTCGAGAAAATCACCCGGCGCTACGCTCGCGCGGCCGGACCCGTTGCGAACGTTGCCGAAAACCCACACGAGCCGCTCAGACTCCGGAAACGGAAGCGGCCGCAGAATGACGGCATTCACCAGACTGAAGATCGCCGTATTTGCGCCGATACCGAGCGCGAGCGCGAGCAGCGCGATCGCAGTAAAGCCAGGACGCTTGAGCAAACCGCGCAGAGCAAATTTGAGATCTTTAATTACTGATTCCATCACTCATACCTCAGCGCTTTGAGAGGATTCACGCGTGATGCGCGTCGCGCGGGCACGTAACCCGCCAGCAACGCGACGAGGGTCAACACCACCGCGGCGCCAATCAACGCGACCGGATCCGCGGGTCTCAAACCAAACAACTGCGACGAAATAAACTTCGCGGCTAATAGTGCGGTCGGTATGCCGATCGCCAGGCCGATTACGACCAGCAGCAACGTCTCGCGCAGGATCATCCAGGCGATGTTGCCGCCACGAGCACCGAGCGCCATGCGAATGCCGATCTCACTCGTGCGGCGCGCCACGCCGTGGGCCATCACGCCGTACAAGCCGATGCAGGCTAGTATCAAAGCGAGCGCGCCGAAGAAGCTCACGAGCTGTGCGATCAGTCGATCCTGTTTCAGAGTGCCGTGAACCTGCTCTTCGAGCGTCGTCACGCCAAAGATTGGAATCTTGTCGTCGAGGTCATTGATCGTTTGCCGAACGGCTTGCGTGAAGGAGTTAGGATCGCCCGCGGTGCGGACGTGAACGTTAACGGAGTAAGCGGCTTCGTCAGCAATCTGCAGGATGGGCCGATAGACTGCCGGTTCCTGTTTCTCACGTGCGTCTTCGGTTTTGACATCGCCAACAACGCCGATGATCTCCAGCATCTTTCCGCTGTCAGTTTCGTCGTCAAAAGTGAAGTTGCGGCCAACCGGATTCTGATCTTTGAAGTACCGATTGGCGAACGCTTCGTTAACAAGAGCGACGCGTGGCGCTGACACGGTATCGCGGATTCCAAGATCTCGACCGCGTAACACAGGTATGCCGAGGGTCGCGGCATAATTTGGACCAGCGAGCATGTCTTCGACGACCACATCTTCGTCAGGTTGAGGTGTGTAACCCGGGACTTGAATGCTGCTCGCACGATGACTGCCGCTCATCGGCGAGTAGGTCGCCATCGAAACAGATCGCACGTTCGGCAGATTACCGAGACGTTCGACGACCTGTTGGTAGAGCGCCGGCAGTTCTGCCGGTTTGTATCCGGCAAGCCGCGGATCGATACCGACGAGCAGCATGTTGGACCGATCGACCCCGACGTTTTCGTTTTGCAGATTCAGGAGACTGCGGGCGAACAGACCTGCACCGGTTAGTAGGACCATTGAAAGTCCAACCTGCAAGACGACCATTGCCGACGACAGGCTGAGACGCCCTAACCGGCTACGAGTGCGCGCTTTCTCTTTCATCGCGGTCGCGAGATCCGTTTTGCTCGCGCGCACTGCCGGTATGAGTCCAAACAACAGTCCCGCCAGAATCGAAACGCCAACGGTGAAAGCAAGCACGCCTGAGTCTGGACGCGTGTCGAGTGGTGTCTCTTTCGTTACGAGGTTAACGAGGATTGTTACGCCCCACTGCGCCAGGAGCACGCCACATACGCCGCCGACCGCTGCCAGCAACATGCTCTCAGTCAGCAGTTGGCGAACGATGCGCCAGCGACTCGCACCGAGCGCCATACGCAGGGAAATCTCGGCTTTCCGTGCCGTCGCGCGTGCTAACAGCAAACTCCCGACATTCGCGCAGGCGATGAGTAGGACCATGCCCACGATCGCCATCAGCATGTGCAACGGTTTCGAGTACAGCACACGCAAGTTGGAAATACCGCCATAGCCTTCGGCAAGCTTGATGTATGTGCTTTGAATGGCGCGTTGCCGTTCTTCGGTGAGTTGGCTGCCTGCTAATTCGGTTAAGAACTGTTGCAACTGTAAATTGACGCCTGCCTGCGCCTCGTTAATCGAGACACCGGGTTTGAGCCGGCCGAGCAACATCAGGAAAGAAACCTGATTGTCGTCGAGAAAAGATTTGCGCAACTCTATTTGTGGATGAAATGCCAGCGGCATCCAGAAGTCCGGCGGTTTTCGCACGCGCACACCAAAGAACTCTTGTGGCGTGATGCCCACCACAGTGAAGTTGGTACCGTTTAGAACAAAAGTTTGGCCCACGACTGAGGGATCGCGGTTGAGTTCCTGTTCCCAATAGCGATAACTCATCACCGCCGCCGCCGGTGCATTGGGTTTGTCGTCGTCAGGTGTAAGCAAACGACCCCGCAATGCATTCACGCCGAGAAGAGAAAAATAGTTGCCGGAAACCAGATGTCCCGACGCGCGGGTGGCGGCTGCGCCTTGCGTTTCGGCACGCCGCACGCTCAACCGGTTCTCGCCGCTGCGCAATGCGGCAAGGTCCTGAAACGACTGGTTGTGATCGTGGAAGTAGATGTACGAAGGGTAAGAAAAGCGCTTCCATTCACCGGTCATTGGAGTGTCATGACTGGAAGTGCCCTCACCTGTAGTGTCGCTGAAGAGCACGAGTTGTTCCGGTTGGCTAACCGGGAGTGACTTCAGCATCACTGCATTGACGAGCGTGAAGATCGCAGTGTTTGCGCCGATGCCGAGTGCGAGCGTGAGCACCGCGATCGCAGCAAAACCTTTGCGCTTGATCAGTCCTCTGAATCCGTAGCGAATGTCTTTAAGTAGTGTTTCCATAATGCCTCTACTCGTACCGTAATGCTTCCAATGGGTCGACTTTCGTTGCGCGGCGCGCGGGCAGGTAACAAGCGAGAAAGGCGGCCGACAATAAACACGTCGACACGACACTGAACGTCAGCGGATCGGTCGGTTCCACGCCAAACAGCAAGCCCGCGATGAAACGAGTCAACGCCCACGAAGCGATCAGGCCGATTGCCAAACCGATGAAGGCCAGCCTCATTCCGTTTACAACGATCAGTCTCAACACATCGGTCTTGCAGGCGCCGAGCGCCATGCGAATCCCAATCTCGCGGGTGCGTTGCGTCACGGCAAAAGCCATCACGCCGTAGATCCCGATTGCCGCCAGCAACAACGCCACACCCGCAAAGATTCCAATCATCACTGAGTTGAATTGCTGAAGTCCGACCGACAGCGAACGCACTTCCTCCATCGTGCGCACGTCAAACACCGGCTGGTCCTTGTCGATGGCCCAGACGTCTTGCCGGATCGAACCGGCCAGCGACGCCGGATCAACCGTAGTTCTGGCCACAACCACCATCGATCTCCAGACGTCCTGCGCGTGCGGTAAGTAGTATTCGGGCGTGACCTCGAGAGTAAGCTCGTGTTTGACGTCTTTGATTACGCCGACAACTTCCATCCACGGCGCTTTATCGAGTGGGGCGTCAAAGCGAATGCGTTTGCCGATCGCGTCCTGACCCGGCCAGTGTTTCCGCGCGAGTGTTTCATTCACGATTATGACTAGCGGGGCGCCGGCTTTGTCTTGCTCCGTAAATGCGCGCCCCCTAACAATGGGAATCTGCATCGTCGTGAAATAATCGGGAGTACACGTGCGATATCGGCCGATGTTTTCGTTTCCCGGGGCGGGCTCAGCTTCGCCTTCGATCAAATAAGCGTCCGATGAGTTTGAGCCGCCTAGCGGCAGATAGTTCACCGCGGCAGCCGACTGGACACCCGGCTTCGCTTTCACGCGTTGGACCAGGTCGTTATAAAAGGCAACGGTCTGTGGTTCTTCCTTATATTTCGTAGATGGCAAGATCAGATTCATAGTCAACACGCTGTCAGGATTGAAACCGGGATCGGTTTTGAACAACGTGATGAAGCTGCGAAAGAAAAGACCAGCGCCGACAAGCAACACTAACGACAGCGCAACTTCAGCCACCACCAGTGAACTTCGCAGCCGATTTGAACGACCGGAGGTTTGCCGGCTGCCGTCTTTCAAAGCGTCGTTGAGATTTGGTTTCGAGACCTGCAAAGCCGGCGCGAGGCCAAACAGCAAACCGCTGAGCAGCGACACCGCGACCGTAAAGATCAGCACCGTGAGGTTGATCCCGAGTTGGTCCCATCCTGGAGCAAACTTTGCGGCGTCCCCAGGGTTCGCGGCTCGCAACGCATCGAGGCCCCAAACCGCGACGAGAACTCCCAGCGCGCCACCTAAAAGTGCGACTATTGAACTCTCAGTCAACAGTTGCCGAATGATGCGCCACCGGCTCGCGCCCAAAGCCGCACGCAAGGCGATCTCTTTCTGGCGTCCACTCGCGCGTGCGAGCATCAGGTTGGCGACGTTCGCGCAAGCAATCAGCAGAACGAAACCAACCGCAGCCATTCCCATCCATATTCCCAGCTCGTATTTGCGCACCGTGTCGGCAACGATCGGGAAGACTGACGCGCGGACACCGGTGTTCGTTTCGGGATACTGCTGCTCGAGTCGAGCCGCTATGTTGTCGATGTCGGCCTGCGCACTTTGGACCGACGCTCCCGGTTTCAAACGTCCGACCACGTAGTAAGAGTTGAACTGGCGACTTCCGATGACCTGGGATGTCATTGCTATGGGTGCGTAGACCTCGGCATTCGCCGGGTAGGCGAATCTTTCCGGCATCACACCAACGATGGTGCAAACGGCGCCGGAGAGCATGATCGTTTTGCCGAGGATGTTTGGATCGCCGCCGAAGCGCCGTTGCCATAAGTTGTGCGTGATGATGGCTACGGCACCTTTGCCGGGTTGGTTTTCTTCTTCCGTGAAGTTCCGCCCCAGGGCGGGCTTGACGCCGAGTGTGTCCAGAAAATTCGCGGTGACCAGAAAACCCTGAATCCGTTCGGGAGGATCGATGCCGGTGAGGTTTACACTCCACCAGCGATAAAGCGCGAGTTGTTCGAACGATTGGTTTTGCGCTCGCCAGTCGAGGTAGTTGGCCATTGAAACTTCGTTACGCTTCACGCCCTTGCCCGGATATGAATCCCAAACGGCGACAACGCGATCGAGTTCGGGAAACGGCAATGGTTTGAGCAAGAGGGCGTAGACTGAACTAAAGATGGCTGTGTTGGCGCCGATGCCGAGAGCGAGTGTGACAGCAGCGATGAGGGTGAAGGAGGGTCGCTTGATGAGGTTGCGAATTGCGTAACGAACGTCGTTCAGAAAGGCGTCCATAGTTCCTCCTTACGAGTTCCGGGCCACGCAGGCACACGAGTAACGTCAACGTACATCGATCGAACTGCGGAGATGTACGCTCGCTAACGGCCTATAAGAGCAACTACAGGGTTAGAAGTTTTTCGCCGACTCAGGCAGCCTGGCTTTCGCCATTAACGATCCAGCCATCTTCCAACTGGATGATCCGGTTGCCGTAGGCTGCGTTGGTTTCCGAGTGCGTCACCTGAACGATCGTCGTCCCTTCATCATTCAGGCGTTTGAACATGTCCATGATCTCTTTGCCCTGGGCTGAATGCAGGTTTCCGGTCGGCTCGTCAGCCAGGATGATTCGCGGATTCGCAACCACTGCGCGCGCGATGCCGACGAGCTGTTGTTGACCACCGGACAACTGCGTGGGAAACAAGTCTTTCTTACCTACCATCTGAAACCGATCGAGCGTATCGCAAACGATCGACTGCCGATCTTTTTTACTCACGTCTCGATAAGACAGCGGCAACTCGAGGTTTTCGAAAACAGTTTGATCGTCCAGCAAGTGATAACTCTGAAAGACGAACCCGATGTTTCGATTACGCAGCGCCGCGCGTTTCTTGGCGTCGAGTTGATGGACCGCCGTTTCGTCGAAGTAATACTCGCCGGTCCATGAATGATCGTGCATTCCCAGGATATGGAGCAGTGTCGACTTCCCTGCTCCTGACGGACCCATGATCGAAACAAACTCGCCCGACTTGATGTCGATATTGACTCGGCGGAGCACGTAAGTCTTCGTCGGACCGTGGGGGAACGCTTTTTCGACTCCCCGCAGACTGATCATGAAATGGCTCCGAATCCGCTTTCCTTCAACTCACGCTCCATGATCTCACGGCGCTCGGCGCCCTGTTCTTCTTCGACGATCTGTCCGTCGAACAAGTGGACGATGCGATCGGCGTGCTGAGCGTAACGTGGATCGTGCGTCACCATGCAGATCGTGGCGCCGGTGCGATGCAGTTCGCGCATGAGTTCCATCACGGCTTCGCCGTTGGTGGAGTCGAGGTTTCCGGTCGGCTCGTCTGCGAGCAGGATGCTCGGCGCTCCGCCCACTGCGCGTGCTACCGCGACGCGTTGCTGTTGACCGCCGGAGAGTTGGCTGGGCAAGTGTTTCGCACGATGAGCCATGCCGACTCTTTCGAGGGCTTCAGTGGTTCGTTTCTTTCGATCGGCCGAACTCATACCGCGATAAGTCAACGGCAGTTCGACGTTTTCGTAGACCGTGAGATCGCCGATCAGATTGAAACTTTGAAAGATGAACCCGACCTCGCGATTGCGAATGCGCGCGCGTTCGGAGAGGGACAAGTTTTCGACCGGGTGACCGTTGAGGATGTACTCGCCGTCAGACGGCGTATCCAACAGGCCCAGGATCGAAAGCAGGGTAGATTTGCCGCAGCCCGAAGGTCCGGCAATGGAAACGTATTCACCTTGTTTGATGTCGAGGTGAATACCGGTGAGCGCGTGCGTCTCGACCTCGTCCGTTTCAAACACTTTCTTGACGTCGGCAAGGTGGATTAGGGGCTGCCCGTTGGAACTCATAGTTCGCTCCTTGAGATTTTTGTCTTAAGACTTCCTTAAACTGAACACCGCGAAATCGCTTTGTGTGGCGGCTTAGGTCTCTAGAACCACTCCCGCTACGGCTCAGCCGCCGGATGTGCGGCATGGCTACGCCTTGCTGTCCTCACCGCAGGCGAACGCGGTTGTAACTATCCTGCGCTGAAGTGTCGGAGATGATTACGCGATCTCCTTCTTTCAAACCTTCCAGTATTTCTACTGTACTGACCGAGTTGCGCCCGAGTCTGACGGGCGTGCGCACTGCTTCACTACCGTCAGCCGTCAGCACAAACATGCCGATCGTCTGGTTAGCTTGGCCAAACGCCGGCCGGCCGAGCTTCAGCACATCTTTAAGCCGCTCGAGTTCGATTGTTCCATCCACGCTGAGATCGGGACGCGCGCTGGCCGGTAGCGGTCCAATCAGCGTAGCATCCACTTCGAACGTGCCTTCGCGCGCCGCCGGGTCGATGCGGGAAACCGTTCCCTGAATGATGCCGTTGCGCGTATCGACGAGCACCGTCTGCCCGAAACGAACGTCTTTGATCGTCGTCTCCGGAATCCTCAGCACCGCTTTCAACGAAGCCGGATCTGCAACACGCGCGATATTCACTCCCGGTTGTACCTGTTGTCCGACCTGCACGGACACGACCTGCAACACGCCCGCCGTTCCGGCTCGCACTTTCAACGCTTCGACTTGGTCGCGCCTGAGTTTGGCCATCGCCTGCAATTGCGACAGCCGCGAGGCTGCTGCATTGAGTTGGGCTTGGGTCGACTTTGAATTAACGGCGAGTCGTTCCTGTTCCACCTTGAGCCGATTGGCCAGGTCCTGAACCGCGACGCGTGAGATCTTTAAAACGAGATCCGCCACGAGTCCCTGTTTAGCGAGCACTTCGTCAGCGTCCAGCTGTAGTTTCGCCGAGCTGTATTGCGAATTGATCGTTGCAATCGCAGCTTTCTGCGTCATGGTTTCGCTTTCGAGCCGCACGCGCAGGTTCTCCGCATCGGCTTGGGCGGCTTTCACCTGAAAATCCGCGTCGATCGCCTGTTGCTCCATTTGCGGATTGGAGAGCTCGGCGATCACGGTTGACGCGTCGACCTGCGCACCGGCCTGGACGGGAATTGTTTCCACACGTCCTTCTGCCGGCGCCGGCACCCAGCGCGTTACTTCGGGCACCAGCGTCCCGTTACCTCTCACGTCACGCACCATCTCACCGCGCTTCACGGTATCGATGACAGTCGTCGACTGATCGATTGCGGGCGCGGCCGGTTTGAGTTTGGTGAGGCCGTAAGTGATGCCGCCGATGGCGATAACGCCGACGACGATCAAAATGACAGTGCGAATTTTCTTTTTGAGCTTGGATTTAGGGGGTCGTTTGATGTCCATAGCGTTTCTACTTCACAGAAATTATTGGAGAGCTGTACTAGCCAGTTTGAGAGAGCGGCGATTCGCGCGCGAAGTGAACGGAGCCTACCTTCAGCTAATAAACTTCGAACGCAACTATACAGTTCTCCGAGTTGGCGGGTAAACAATACTCGTGCCAAGTGGAAAAGTGAAGCTTTTGCTGGAGAAACGAAGTGGTTTGCGGATTTGGACCGGCCGCAACGTTTCGCTCGCGGGATTCACCAGTCCCACTTTCGAGATATTTGTGACGAGATATTGTTTAGTTTGTCCAAACTAACAAACACCGCCGCTGACCTTTAAGGTCGTTCCTGTTTAAGAGATCCCTTATCCATCGACCTGCCAAGGGCGTTTGCACGAAAGAATAGAAGCAACGACCCAATGTGGGAGGCGCTTATCAGGTTGGCCGACACAGCCAACAGACTATGAAACGCTACGACCGTGTCGTTCTCGTTGCCTTCATAGTTGAGGATCATCAAGGTCTTGTACACCTGACACCAATGGCTCCAGTTCGTAAGCGCCTGATTCAGGATAACAGTAGTCGCATTGTCCTCATGTGGAGAGATCGAGTCTAAGCCAAACGGTGTTTGGACAGCGGGTCTAACGAATCGTGCCAGCTGTTCCTCCGTGAGACTATCAGGAGTGAAGAGACCTATGAGATTCCACGTTGAATAGTTCAGCTCATAATCGAGACCTAGTAGATCAAGGAGAAAGAACTTCAGCTCGTAAGCCAGATCAGTTACTAATTGATGGTTTTCAAAGTTGCCGCTCCTAACCCGTTCCGACAGATCCTCAATGTTTAAGATGTCGCCGAACACGGCTACCTGGGCGTGAAGCACCCACTTTAGTTTCTCGTCCTTCTTAGACCAATCCGGAGCGTCCAGTATTCCGGGATCCGCCACACTCAACATATTCGCATAGAGTTTAGAGGCGACTTGATCTATCACCGCCTGGTGGCCTGATTTCAAGGCCTCGATCACTTCGTTGGACCGTAAATTACATTCAACAAACTCCTTCGATATGCTCGTCATGTTGACGTACCTCGATTGTGTCAAATAATTTTTTTTGCGATTGCGAAGAGGTCAAGAACTCCGATTGGTGTTGAAGGAAAACTGATTTCTTTTACAATCCAGCTAACGCTCACAACTGAAGTACAAAGCAATGCTCACCTGGTTTAGTCAACAGGTTAACGATCACGGGATCATTTTAGCTGTGCGGTTCGCAGGACGCGTTGTTCTGTCACGGTCCAAGACTAAACTCGTCAACAAGCTACTCCCCGTTAAAGTGACCTGTCCTTGCTGCGGCTGGGAAGGACGACAATTCTACGACTATCACGAAATCGGTTACATGATCCGCAAGGTTTGGTGCCCGCAGTGCGACAGTTTGCCCCGGCATCGCTACCTGTCGTTCTGGCTCACAAGGGAGTTCAAACTCGAAAACAAGAATGGCGTTGCGCTGGTGTTTGCACCTGAGAAGGCAATGGCGTCTTTCTGGGCTGCGGCTCCCGACCTGGATGTTTACCGGATCGATAAAGAAACAACGCGCGGGATAGACATACAGGCTAACATCAAGCACTTGCCTATCGAATCAAACTCAGTTGACCTTATTTGGTGTCACCATGTCCTCGAACACGTAGATGCTGACGCGGTCGCGATCCGGGAACTACACCGGGTACTGCGTCCTTGCTCCGGTGAGTTGATCGTTTCAGTACCAATGAGTTCTGCGCCAACCACAGTTGAATACGGGTTTGCCGATCCGATGGACTCTGGTCACTGGCGCGCGTACGGAGAAGACTTTCAGACTCGCCTAACAGATGGCGGACTCACAGTTCGCGCGGTCGACTTCAATCTCCCTGACGAGGATTATCGGCGCTATGGCTTTAAGCCGGAACGATTCTATATTGGCAGGAAGCTTGCACCGCTCTGATCTCAACGCAATTCTCTATTCCCGTTCGAGAGTGGTCGTAAGCGCTCGAAGATAATCGTGCGAGCGACGGCTATGGCGTGAACGGCACGGATTTTCTTGCCTTCCTGGTAAGTACGCCCGAAGTAACTAATCGGCACTTCGTAAATCGCTTTCGCCGTGCGGGCCAGGCGGCTCAGGATTTCGGCGTGCTGCTCCCAACCTGAAGTTCCCAACGAGTCTGCGTCAATGAGCTCTTTTCTGAACAGGACATAACACGTGTAGATGTCGGTGAACGTTGTGTTGTGCATTACATTGAAGAGCAGAGTCAGGAAGGAGTTTCCCACTTTATGCCAAAAGTAATGCACGCGCGTAACCGGTGACGCGACGAGCCGACTGCCCAACACTACATCGGCGTCATGCGAAAGCACTGGTCCAAAAAGCCGCACATAATCAGCCGGGTCATATTCAAGGTCTGCGTCCTGAAACAACACATAGTCACCGGTCGCTTGTCGTAGACCATCGCGTACTGCGGCTCCCTTGCCGCCATTTTGCGGGCGTTTAATCAGGTGATTGTAAAGGTCTGGACGGCTTTCGAGACGCGAAACTGTTGAATCTTTCGACGCGTCATCAACTACGACGACCTCAAGTTGCACACCATCCACGCTTTGGGCGCGCACACGCTCCAGCAGCTTTATGATGGTCTGTTCTTCGTTGTATACCGGGACGAGGACGGTTACTGAAACCATTCCGTGACGAGCGGCTCCTTTGTGAATCCAGTTGTGCTGTTGCCGACCTTAAGTTGTGCAGTTTGAGTGTAAGGGATACGTGTGGCTGCCTTCATTCTGGACCAATTCATCGATTTTGAACTAGTACGCTGTCTGAACCAATACCCTGTTTTTGAACCGGTACGCCGTCGACCAATACGCCGGTTTTTGAACTAGTACGCCGAAGGCGTTCGCCAATTTCAGCCCAAGGTTGGAGCTTGCGACAACCTTGGGTTTACTCAACCTCACCATAAGCAACGCCGAAGGTGTTGGCAAAATGCTTGCGTCACTTCGCCAACGCTTTCAGCGTTGGTCTCGCTTGTTTGTTCTTTACCCAGGGTTGAAACAACCCTGGGCTGGAATTAGCTAACGCCTTCGGCGTGTTCCCAACCAGCTAACGCCTTCGGCATGTTCCCAATCAGCGAACGCCTTCGGCGTGTTCCATCAGCTAACGCCTTCGGCGTGTTCCCAATCAGCGAACGCCTTCGGCATGTTCCCAACCAGCTAACGCCTTCGGCGTGTTCCCAACCAGCTAACGCCTTTGGCGTATTCCCCAAAACTAAAACTCAAACTGCATCAGTTTCCCGGCCCGAAGGACCCTAGCAACATCAAGAATTTTAGCGTAGCATGCCGAGGATATGAGCGAAATTGGGGCGGCACGCTATGAAGTAATCAACATGCGGAAGAACAAAGAGCGCCTTTGTTTTGTGATTCCCCCCTCAGTCTTCCTGCTCGACGAACGAGTGTTCATGACACTCGGCATTCTTCGCGTCGCGGCTGTTGTCGAAGAAAGTGGTTACCCGCTGGACATGCTTGATCTCTCGGGCATCCAAAACTACGTCGAGGTCATGCGCGATTACTTGAATGGACACGATACCACGACCTTCTGCCTGACAGCTACGACCCCTCAAATGCCGGCAGTCTGCACCATCGCCGACGTGATTCGACAAGAGCGCCCGTCCGCACGACTAATACTCGGTGGACCTCACGTTACCTTAGTGAATGCTGCTTACAAGCAGGAATTAAAAAGTGGAAGGCCGAAGCGCGCTCACCATGCTTATGCAAATCTCGTTAACGCGTTCGACACACTCGTTGCCGGCGATGGAGAAGAAGCCATCTTCGAAGCACTGCGTCCGGAGGCGCCGCAACTCGTGGATGCAGATATACCGAGTTCTCAACTATTCCTGACTAACCGGCGGCTCGCTGAGCTGCCAACTCCTGCCCGTCATCTTGTAGATGTCGATAGCTATCGCTACTACATCGAAGGTGAACGCGCGTTGAGTCTGATCGCACAACTCGGATGTCCATTCTCCTGCGGATTCTGCGGCGGTCGAAAATCACCTTCATTGCGTCGCATCAGAATGCGCTCGCATGAGAGCGTACTGGCAGAAATCCACCAGCTATACACAGACTACCGCGTCAAGGCGTTTATGCTTTACGACGACGAACTCAACGTAAACCGCGGCATGGTCGAACTGATGAATGGGTTGTCTGATCTGCAAGAACGCTTGGGAGTTGAGTTTCAGCTTCGCGGCTTCATCAAGTCCGAACTGTTCAACGACGAGCAGGCGGAAGCGATGCACCGCGCGGGTTTCCGTTGGATCCTTACCGGATTCGAGTCCGGATCTCCACGCATTCTGCGAAACATCAACAAGAAAGCATCGCGCGAAGACAACACGCGCTGCGTTGAAATAGCGCGCCGGCACGGTCTTAAAGTTAAAGCACTAATGTCTATTGGACATCCCGGTGAGTCGCCGGAAACAGTCGCGGATACGCGTGACTGGTTGCTGGAAGTGAAGCCTGATGATTTCGACGTTACCATCATCACCACTTACCCAGGCACTCCGTACTACGACGATGCTGAGCCTCACGCGGAATTGCCAAACGTGTGGACCTATACCTTCCAGGGAGATCGACTGCACGCGTATGAAGTCGATTACACGCAGGTCGCTGATTATTACAAGGGTGATCCGGATGGCGGGTACCGTGCTTACGTGTTCACCGATTTTCTAAGCTCGGAAGATCTGGTTCGGTTGAGGGACCAGGTTGAAGCCGAAGTCAGGACGAAGCTGAATATTCCGTTTAATGCGAGCCGTCCGGCTCAACAATACGAACACTCGATGGGCCAACTCCATCTGCCAACGAATATCCTGCGCACGTCAGCGCAATTAGAAATTACTAATTCCCGAACTTGAAGAAAACAAGATTCCCTTCACGATTCGCAATCGGCTCGACACCGAGCGTCGCTTTTAATTCACTCTCGAGTTTCGCCCCGCGGTCTTCATAGCCATCCAGGTTCAGATAAATTCCGGAGAACCCTGCCGCACGAACACTCTGCACCAACTCCGGTACTGGTTGGACCGACACCGCGTATTGCCATCGATCCTCTTTTTCACCAAGCGGAGCGCCATAGCTCCAACGCAAAGTTTTCGAATGAAGGTAAGCCTTGTAGTGGTCGTAAGGCTGCATCTTGTACAGCGGCGGACTCTCGGGAAAAGGCATGTACGGCAGTTGAAAGATCATTGCCCCTGGCGGCAACGAGGCTTCGATCCGGCTCACGAAATCGGTATCACTGTCGAATTCGCGTTTTATCTTCTCGTACTCCGGAACAAAGAAGAAGATCGCGCTGGTTTGGTCCCACACACCTATAGCAAGAACAACGGCGAGGCCCGCGTAATAAACGAGTCGCATTCGCGGCGCTGGCAGTCTCTTAAACAGTTCGTCGAGCAGCCACGCAATCACAATCGCTGCAAAGAAAGCGATAAAGACCGAGATCCGCGTGTAGGCCCTGATCTGCGGCGAGACTAAAAGCGCGAAAAGAACACCGAAGCCTCCGATCGTTCCGAGGAGCACCGCTGAGATATTCAAGGCGCTAAGTGCCTGAATCAAATCCGGCAGCTCTCGTCTGTAAAAGATTGCCCCAATGAGAACCAGGAATCCGATGCTGCCGAAGATTCCCAACGACGAGGTGTCGTTCTCGTTGATCAGTGGTCCAAGATTGTAGCGGGCCTTTAGCGCAGCTAACTTCTCATTCCGGTGACCGCCAATCGGCAAAAGCAACTGCGTGACCTTTAGACCCATGATCTCGGCATCGCCCACGCTTCGAGCACCCATCGACGCAGCACCATGCGTGCGTTGATAGATGATTGAGGGTAGATGATTGATCACGAGCGTTCCGGCAACGACCCCAGTCAACACCACTGCCGCCACGAGCGGTGCGACACTACGCCGATTCGCCCACGCAAATCCTCCCGCGACAAGCAACAGGAAACAGAAAAAATACGGATAGTAAACACCGGACGATCCAGCAGCGACACAGATCACAATACTGGCGATTGCCTTCGGTCCCTTCAATCGCGGCTCGAGACAAATCCAGACAGCAACGAGCACCATCAACGGGACCAGATAATAGGCCGCCATCATGAGGTGATAGCTTTGGAAAAAGTGGTAAGGCAGAAATGTGTAAAGCAAGCTCGCTACGAGTGCCGCGCCAAATGAAAACTTGAACGACTTGAGAAAGTAGAACGACGTTATCGCTGTCAGCGGGAAAGTAAGTAAGTAAAACAGGTTCAGAACGAGCGTATGATTCGACGTGAAAAGCGAGATCAGCTTAATCACAACCCAATGAAAGTTCTCGATCGCCGGATACGCTTCATAGTGCATTCCCTCGGGAGCGCCTAACGACTCATTGTGCAGCCACCAACCATGCTCGATCGTGCCTTTCGTGGCGATGCTGTAGAACAGCGAGTCGACAAAATACTGAAATGGCACTTTGAAATCAGCGCGCCATAACTGCATTACCCAAGTCAGAATCAACACACAAAGAACGATGACCAGTGCGTACTGGCCCAGCGTTTTGAAACGATTGTTTGACAATGTGATTCTGTGCAGAAGTTAACCAGTCGTTACTTTATGACTTGTCGGAGTGTGCAGGCTGAGACGCGTGCGCATGCGCTGTTGCCACTTACTGCGTTGGCCGTCTTCTTCTTCAATTTGCGCCAGGGCAGCACTGAGCGACTCGCCGCCTAATTGCCTCATCTTCAAATACAACAGCGCCGGTACGATCGAGATCAACGGCACCACAAAAATGTTTATCAGTCCGACGGCCTGCTGATATAGCTGGCTGCTTAACGATGCGCGCGGAAGGTTCACCCCGATTTTGATCCGCCCGACGAGAAAACTGACGGTCATCGGAATGACAATCTGGATAATCGAAACGATAACGATCGTCCGCCACGAGCGCGATGCGAGCTCACGTGCGCGCTTCATCGCCGCTTTCCCCGCCAAACCTTCCATCAACACAACGGGAGCGTAAAGCGAGTAACGAATCACCGTGATTACGCCGGGAATAACGAACAGCACGAATCCCAAAAAAATCTTCAGCGTCACCCGAATCACTGTTCTAAAGAACGGACGCCAGCGCTTTTTCAATACGCCAAACGCCACCCGGAGCTGGACCGGCCGCAAAGGCGCCGCTGTTAGTTGCGTAACGATGATCGCGGTCATACCCGAAATGACCGAGCTCGAAACCATGTAAGCCAGGATATGTACCAGAGCGACGATCACCGTTCCCAGCGCCACCGCGATTCTGGTCCCGCGCCCGCTATTGCGCGAGTAGTATTCGACGATCTGTAGGATGATCATCAAGAGCGTGGTGACGAATACCGGAATGTGAGCGATAAGACTGAGTTTAAGAAACTTCGGAAAGTATTCGCTGTAAAGTGCAAACGCGCGGCGATACAACGCACCAATGCCTTCGCTCTGTCCCCGCAACGAACTCCCGAGCGCAAAAGCCGTTGCCGGACGATGAGCCGGATCCTTCGCCAGCGCCGACATCACCACGCCAGCGACTCGTTTCGGAATTTTTTCGCCACGTTCGCGCAAGTGACGCGGCGACTCCTGCCGGTGCGCGCGCATCACCGCCGAAGTATTGCCTGAGAACGGCGGTTCCCCGGCGAGCATTTGATAAGCGATCACGCCGAGACTGTAGATGTCTGCGCGCATATCGACCTTGTCGCCACTGCATTGCTCCGGCGACATATAAAGCGGCGTACCCATGATCGCGCCGACGCGCGTCAGCGCTGCGCTGGGCA
>DATNJO010000286.1:0-3105 GCA_035603895.1 Pyrinomonadaceae bacterium | reverse complement strand
GTTAACGCAACCGATCATCCTGCTCGCGCTCAGCGCGAACATGGCCGGCATTGTCTTCATCATCAGCTCGCTGCACTTGCTCTACGTCAACACCCGGTTGCTGCCAGTTGAGTTGCGTCCGCCGATTTGGCGCCGTGTGGCACTCGTCGCGTTGGCCGTTTTTTATGGATTGTTTTTGTTCATGTGGTTGTGGACACTTTTTGATTGACAGCGTCCACGCGTGAGAATGATTATTCGAACGTGAAGAAGATCGTCGCATTACTGATCGCCTTTATCCCGGTGTTGAATCAGCCGGCCGTGGGCGCGCAACAGCGACAGGATCTCGTCAGAATTACCGGTGAAACTACCAGCGTGCGGCAGTGTATTCAGCAATTAGACGAGAATAGGCAAGAAGAACAAGCAGAGCTGCATTTCCGCCTTAGTATTACAAACCTGAGCAACCGGCCTTTGATAATTTACCGTTATGCTCCGGCGCCTTTCGACGTGCGGTTGAGCAGAACCCTGGCCGGCATACCGCACGGAAAATTTCATTACGGTCAACGTCCGGCTTTTTCTCATCCGCCGCGCGATTTCGCACCGGCCGAATTGGCTACCCTGTTTCGCGTGCTGCCGCCGAACAGTTCTCTTACTTATGAAGATCCGCAGAGTCTTAAGATGTCGTCTACCGAGTTGATTGAGGCGAACACAAACCTGCTCGAGGGGCAATCCTATATTCAACTCAAACTCGCAACATGGGTTTGGGAAATCGAGAAAGCCGAAAAGCTGCAACAACTTTGGGCCCGCTACGGCGACTTCTTTTACCAGGATGTAACCACGGAGCCATTTCCGTTCACCATCAATAAACCAGGAGCGGCCACTCCCCGCTGCGATACTCTATCAATCAAGTGACTCATAAAATCTTCACCGTACTCTTGCTGCTCGTCGCAGGGCAGTTCACTCAGGTCTACACACAACAGGTTTTCACGGAGCAGGGGGTTTCGATTGAATTTAGCGTGCTGTCGAAGCCTGTCGCCGGTGAAGAAGCGACCGTGCGTTTCAAGATAACGAGCTCCAACGGTGGCGAGCCGCTAAGCAATCTGCGGCCGGTTGCGTGGATCGATCAGCACCAGTCGCCGGAAGCAATCACAGGGCGCGAGTGCCGCGACAAAGTACAGCAGTTTCTGCAATCGAGTTTTACCAAACGGCCGACGCTCGATCTCAACGCCTATTTCGTGCTCGCGTTGAATAACGAAGCAAACATCTCAGTCATCGACCCGCTGTCGGGCTTTGGCGGCAGCAAACTCTACACGCTCATACCGCTCAAGAGTCCGGGCGAAGACTGGGTGATGACAGACAACAACAAACGCGTCTACGTGTCGATGCCCGAGAGCAATCAGATCGCGGTGCTCGACGTGCCGACGTGGAAAGTAATCGCGAATATCGATGCGGGTGTGAAACCCACGCGTGTCGCGCTTCAACACGATCAAAGATACTTGTGGGTCGGAAATACCGACGGCGTAACGGTGATCGACACGGTCACCGCCAAACAAGTGGCGCACATAAAAACCGGCGCCGGTCCGCACGAGATCGCGTTCAACGACGACGACACGATCGCCTTTGTCACAAACAAAGCCGCGGGCACCGTTTCGCAAATAGACATTCGTAAGCTGGCGGCGGTGAGTGAACTCAAAACCGGTGCACAGCCCACAGCGCTCGTTTATTCTTCGCTGAGTAAGACCGCTTACGTCGCTAACGAAGGCGACGGCGCAATCGTCGCGATTGGCGGCACAAAACACAGCGTCATCGCACGCATTCCAACCGAACCCGGCATCCGCACGCTCAGCATAACTCCCGACGGCCGCTATGGTTTTGCCGTCAATACCAACAAGAACCTCGTCTACATTTTCGATCTTTCATCTAATCGCGTGGTTCACACGGTACCGGTTGCTCCAGGCTCAGATCAGATCAGCTTCACGCGACAGTTTGCTTACGTTCGTTCGGCGAACAGCGAATTTGTAACGATGATCAAGATCTCGGACCTCGGAAAAGAAGCTGCCGTGACGCGTTTTCCCGCGGGACAGAAAGCGCCGAGCGAATCGCCGTCAACTTCGATCGCTCCGGCAATCGTTCCCGCTCCGGACGACGGTGCCGTACTGGTCGCAAATCCCGCGGACAAGATGATCTATTACTACTCGGAAGGCATGGCCGCACCGATGGGTAGTTTTCAAAACTACAAACGCGATCCGCGTGCGCTGCTGGTGCTCGACAACAGTTTGCGTGAAACAGATCGCGGCGTTTACACGAGCACCGTGCGCTTGTCGGCGCCCGGTCCCTACGACGTCGTATTTCTTTTAGACGCACCGCGCTTGATTAACTGCTTCCCGATCACTGTCGCTGATAATCCAGCACAGCCGAAGAAAATAGAAACAACACTGAAGTTTGAACCGCTCGTCAACGACAAGCCGGCAAATGCCGGCGAACCCTACACTGTGCGCTTCAAAGTGGTTGATTCAACTTCGGGTAATGCGAAGTCAGACGTGCAGGACATCACGGTGCTGGCGTTTCTTGCGCCGGGCATCTGGCAACACCGCGACGTAGCGAAGGCGGATCCCGGTGGTGTTTACGAAATGAGTTTTGTGCCGCCGAAACCGGGCGTGTACTATCTTTACTTTCAGAGTCCCTCGCTGGGTATTCAGTTCAATCAAACAATGCCACTGACTCTCCAAGTGGTGAATTAAGACAGTGGGAGAATGCAATGAAACCGATCCTTTTGGGAGCCTTAATGGTGCTCCTTACCGCTGTTTGTGCAAACGCGCAGGAACCGGCTGGCCAAATCCCTGCCGGGAATCCTACTACGCGTGTTGCGGCAAAAGCTCAGGAGTACTTCACCGACGTAGAGCTCGTTAATCAAGATGGCCAGAAGATGCGTCTCTACAGCGATCTGCTACAGGGCAAAACCGTCATCATCAATTCTTTCTTTGCTACTTGTCAGGGAAGTTGTTTGCCGATCACACGCAACCTTGAAAAGGTGCAGGAAGCACTCGGAGATCGACTCGGCAAAGACGCGCGCATCATTTCGATCAGTGTCGATCCGACGGTCGATACACCGGCGGAGTTGAAAGCGTT
>DATNJO010000285.1:0-3555 GCA_035603895.1 Pyrinomonadaceae bacterium | reverse complement strand
CGCGCCTACGCGCACGCGATAAAGCAGACGGGCGGTTGCGCCGGCGCCGATTTCACCAATGCGAAACACGATCTCACCGCCGCCCGCGATCTCCGGTTCGATAGGCTGGTCCATCGCAGTACCCACGCTCAATCGGCCAGTGCCGGTTGCGTAGTGGAAAGACACCGGAAGTCTATCGCGCACGAGCAGGTTGCGTACTGGCGTAGCGGTTGGATTGCGGACTTCTATGCGATAGGCGATCGTGTCGCCGATTTCCGCCCGCGGACGATCGGCTGACTTGCTAATCTCCAAACCGTTCGGCTCGAACATCGGAATGTTGAGCGCAACTGACGTGATGTCTTCAATGAAGACATCTTCGCGAACGAGATCAAAACCGCCGGCGCGTGCCAGCGGTTGACCGTCGATCGCATGAACGTTGAGCACAAACAGATCGTCGTGGGTTGCACGCGCTGTGATTTCCAGCATGCGCGTGGAATATCCCGGCGCCGAAACTTTTATGAAATAGCGAACCGGTGTTGTTTGGGTGCCTAACTGCTCCGGCAGCAACGCAAAACTAAAACGACCTAAACCATCCGTCGCAAATGGATTATCGTTCTGAAGATTTGGCGGAAATCCGAGTCCCGGAGGAATGGAAAGAGCGCTGGCTTCAGTCTGATCCACCAGTAAAGAAACGCGCGCGCCGGGTATCGGCAGTGCACTACCACCTCTTCCGGAGAAGACAGTGCCAAACGGATCGACGACTACAATCGCTGTCGAACTGTTCGTCGGCGCGACGTTCGCACCGGTAAGTTCCGCCGAATTAATTACGCCGACACCCGCGGGAAGACCCGCGATGAGTCGTGCGCGGAAGCTGATGTTGACGATCTGACCCGCAGCGACGGTCTCCAGGCGAACCACCAAACGGCGGCTCTGCATGTCGCCTTCATCGGCATCCGCTGCATCAGTCAAACTTCGGCCGTCCAGCGTCAGCGAACCCGCTACATATTCGAGCTTCGGTTGCAGATTGTCTGTGACGACGACTGAACGCGCCGCTGCGTCGCCGCTGTTGCGGAAGGTGATCGAATAAGTGAAGGGCGTGCCGACACTGACAATGCTCTTGCTGCTGTCGTTGACGGTTTTCAACGGCGGTAAGTTAGTGTCCGTCGGTGAGGTCAAGCGAGCGGAATTTCCAACCGTATTGATGATCGTTCCCTGGTCCGATGGCCTGCCATTCACACCGTCAGTGTTGGAACGAGCGGTTAACCGGATTGCGAGATTGCCAAGCGGAAAATCGAGCACGTCGACAACAGCTAGTACACCCAGGCACGCGCCGGGCGAGATCTGCTTTGACGCGGCGCCGTTGATGGTGATTTCAGAGTCTGGGTTTGTGAATGTGCTGCTCGCGTCGTTGTCGAAGTGAAGATTTACGAGTGCTGCGGGTGAGTCGACCGAGGCTGCGGTGATCGTGTAAGCGTCTGCGACATTGCCCGTGTTGCAAATGCGGAACACGCGCGTGATGCGTTCTCGCTGACCGATTGTGTTACTGGAGGTTGTTTCGTCAGGGGTAACTATCAGGGAAACGACGGCCTGGATCGTGACGGTGACGGTAGGTGAGACAGCAGAATAATTTGTTCCCAGATCATCTTCGTAAGTGGCTTCTGCTTTGTTGGAGATGACACTTCCGCCCGGTGTCGCTTCACCAAACGCCATCACCACCTGTTGTCCCACGAGAATGGGGACCAGGAGCATGATGAGGAGCAGTTTTTGAAGAGACCTGGAGCGCATGAGAGGAGGAATCCGAAAGCCCGGTTGATAGCCACAAGAAGCACAAGAGGCACAAACCCTTGTGCTTCTTGTGCCTCTTTGTGGCGGCGCTTGCGTTATTTGATCTGACGCCGGAACGTGAACAATCCTGATTGGCCCGGACCAAGCGACGGAACAGTGTCCGTAAGCAGGTTGGAACCAACCGCATCACCCGTGATACTGCCGCCGAGCGAATCCGTCGCGCCGACAACGTGGTCGGTGAACGTAGCCCAGTTGTTTGGCAGCGCCGCGCCATCTTCAGTGATGACGATGTTCGTGGCCGTCAGTGTGATGTTATTCACTCCGCCTGAACTCGACACGTTTGTGTACGTGATCGTGTAAGTGATCACTGCGCCAGGGACAGCATCCGTGGCCCCGCCAACTCCGGTGGTGTTGGAAACACTCGAAGTCTTATCGAGCCTCAAGAACCCTGTATAAACGCGATCGATCGTGTCGTTCGTGGAAGCAGGTGTGTTGCCGGACGTGGCGCGAATGACTGTCCCGTAGCCTGTCAGCACAACCTTGCCGGCCGGCAACGTGATCGCGACCGTGTAATTTGCCGACGCGCCGAAAGCAATCGCGATCGCCGGTACAGGACTACCAGTCGCCACACCGTTGTTGACAACAGTCACGCCGTTAACCACCACGGTGGCTCCCGCGGGGAAGCTCGTCACGGTCAGAGTGAAGTTGTCATTAGCGTTACCGGTGTTTTGCAGCGTGTTGGTGAAATTGATTCCACCGCTGGCCGCCGTAGTGACGCCGCCTGGCGGTACGCCAGCGATACCAACGCTGACGCTCCTGTTGGTGAAGTCGTCGTTAGTATCGGTTGGACCAACCGCACCCGGCTGATTCAATGGACCATTCAGCACACTGCCGACCTGTAGCAACGTCGTCAGACGCAGTTGCGACTGAGCCGTGATCTGAACGTTCAGAGTGTTTCTCGCATAGGCATCACCCTGTTCGCTGATCGGGTTGGTCGCGTCGGTAGTTGTGATCAGAGTTCTCATGTCGATCACTGGACCACACGTGTTGCCACCGGCGAGACTGGCGCCGATATTGAACGCCACGCGTCTGATGTTGGCTAAAGGCGGTTGCGCTGTGACCCACGTCGCCGTCGTGATCGGGTTATCAGCGAGAGGTGAAGTGGAATAGAGGATGTTGACGCCGCCCGGGAAACTCTGAGTCGCGTCAAACTGTGTTCCTGCAGGAATGGGCGCAATGATGAACACGCCGGAGTTGGAGCCGCCGGGTGCGTTAGTAAGCGTGATTGCACTGGCAGTGCGTGCACCCGTGTTGCAGAGTTGCCAGTTATAAGTGATCACTGAAGCCAGCGGCACTGGGCCGGCCGGGGCAGTCAATGAAAGAGCGAGCTGAGCATCGGCGTCGACGGTAACGCTGCGGTCGCCGCGTGCTTCACGCAGGCCGTTAACCGAAGCGCCCGAGACGGTGCGAACTTCATTAGCCGAAGTATCCGCTGCCTGGTTGTCGAACGATGGTCCACCAGTGCTGGCATCGCCAAGGAAGACCTGAACGGTTTGGCCGCCGGTTGCTCCGGCGTTGATGCTTGCTTCGACGAGCACGTTGACGAAAGCGTTTTGGGCCAGATTCGCAGAAAGCACATCGGCGCCATTGGTAAAGATGTTGGTGTCGCCACCATCAATCCCACCGCTGCTATTTACGTCGATCACGGCGCGTGTAACGACAGCGGGACTGCCAACTGCCAGACGAACACTTGCGCCAGACGCGAGGAATCGCACCTGGTCAGTGAAGTTA
>DATNJO010000284.1:0-5720 GCA_035603895.1 Pyrinomonadaceae bacterium | reverse complement strand
AAAAGCCGTACTCGACGACGTGGTCGCGACCGCGCGGCGGCTTGATTACAAACCGGCACTCGTCGGCGGAATCACGTGGCGTGCGTGTCTGCACTTCTTCCAGTCTGAATACGAGCTCGCGATCGAAAAGGCGAAGGAAGGAATCAAACTCGCTTCGGAATTGCGCGATGGATTCTTGTGGCTTACGGCGATGTTCTTCGTCGGCCTGTCGCAGGGAAACCAGGGCAAGATGTCCGCCGCGCTCGCAACACTTGAGGACGCGATGAAAAAAGCGCGTCACAATGGCGACCTCTTCTGGCATCCGCGTTTTCCGAATTGCATCGGGTGGATCTACCGCGAGTTGCACGACTTCGAGGCCGCGCGAAAGTTTGATGAAGAAGGCGTTGATGTAGCGCGGCGGCATCACGTGCTCGAAGCGGAGGCCAACTCGTTAATCAACCGCGGCATTGACTGTACTCATGCGGGCCAAAAAGCGTGCACCGACTCGGCGTTTACCGAAGTGAAAGACATCTTCGCGCGTGATGCGTGGTTTCGTTGGCGCTACAACATTCGTTTGCAAGCCGCGTCCGCCGCGCATCACTTGCGCCACGGTGAACTCGACAAAGCGCGCGAATACATCGTGCGTCTCGAAGAGACCGCGCGAGAATACGAGGTCCATAAGTACATCGGAGTAGCGAAACAGTTGATGGCGGAGTTGTTGATTGCGAAAGAAGATCTCGAGGGCGCGGAGGAGCAGTTCAATGCCGCGCTCGCGGAGTTGAACGATTATCCCGCGCCGTTAGTGGCGTGGAAAGTTCACGCGGGCATCGCGCGGCTGAAGTCGCGCTCTAATGACGCCGCCGGTGCTGAAGAGCATTCATCCCGCGCGCTTGAGATCGTCAACTCAATCGCTGCGAACGTCGCCGACGAAAAACTCCGCAACAACTTCCTGACCGCCGCGCGTGCAGAGTTATCTTGTTAATTCTGTAAATCCTGTCCACCTATTGAGGACACGCGGCGCCGTACTTGGCCCACTCAGCAAACTTGGCTGCAAAGTCAGCGTGACCCATCGATGGCAACGTCCGTCCTTCGCCGGGATTCCATCCCCACAAGACGAGTTTATCTTCCGTGACGTGCTGAACGATCTGCGCGACTGACTTCCCGTTGTTCTGTTTCGGATCTTTTATCTGTTGGCAGATTTGGCCAGCGGTTTTGCCTTCCCAAATCATCGGCATGTTCGCCGGTGGCAGGTGCCAGTGCGGCGCGCCCGGTGGCATGTTTGGACCAGCGACGTTCTGTTCCTGGTGACAGGCGCTGCATTTCTGTCCGAATTTGCCATTGCCATCAGGGCCGCGTCTGACGTTCTGCGCGTGCGGGTGACTGTCGTCGCCCTGGCGCGGAAAGTCGCCAGTTGCGTGACAGTTCAAACAACGCGGATGTTTCAAGACGGGAACGATCGAAAGAAACGCGGCGCGTGCGCGAGCGTCGTCGCGTTGGGGCAGCGCGCTAATCAGTAAAACGTTGATCAGTAAGAAGCCACAGACAATACAGAGGGCCCAGAGTCTAATCATAAAGTCACCCTGCCAATCGGCAATCGTCGAACACGTTTTCCAGTTGCTGCAAAGATCGCATTTGCCACGGCAGGTGCGACCGGAGGCACCCCTGGTTCACCGACGCCAGTCGGCGATTCAGTGCTCGGCACGATGTGAACTTCAATTTCCGGAGACTCGTTAATGCGCAACATCTGATAGTCGTGAAAGTTTCGCTGTTGCACGCGGCCGCCTTCGAAGGTGATCGCGTCCTTGAGCGCAGCGCTTAAACCAAACACGATCGCTCCTTCCATCTGCGCCTTCACCGAATCGGGATTAATGACTCGTCCGCAATCGACCGCGCACACGACGCGATGCACGCGCACGTCGCCTTCTTTCGAAACGGAAACCTCGGCGACGTGGGCTACATAACTGTCAAACGAGAAGTGCGTCGCGATGCCGCGTCCGCGTCCCGTAGGAGGCCGTGTACCCCAGTTTGCTTTTTGCGCCGCCAATTCGAGCACGGCTTTCATACGTGGTTGACTCGCTAACAGCGTCCGCCGCAGTTCGTAAGGATCTTTGCCGCCCGCGTGCGCGAGCTCGTCGAAAAACGCTTCAACCGCGAAACCGTTGTGCGAATGGCCCACCGAACGCCACCATAACACCGGCACACCGATCTTCGGCGTGTGCAAATCGACTTGCAAGTTAGGTATGCCGTAAAGAAGATCCGCCGCGCCTTCGACCGACGTGCCATCGATGCCGTCTTTGACGAGAAACTGCTCGAACGGCGTTCCCGCGAGTATCGACTGACCGACGATTGTATGTGTCCAGGCGATGGGATTGCCTTTGTCATCGACGGCGCCAACCATGCGGTCGTACCACATCGGCCGGTAGTAACCACCGTGCATGTCGTCCTCGCGAGTCCAAACAACTTTCACCGGCACCTTCGCTGCTTTCGCGACATGAACCGCTTCGCCAACAAAATCGTTCGCAGGATTCGCACGGCGTCCAAAGCCACCGCCGAGAAACGTCGTGTGGATTTTGACTTGAGACGGTTTCAATCCGGCGATGGCCGCCGCAGCCGCTGCGTCGCCGGTTTGGAATTGTGTGCCGGTCCAGATTTCACACGAGTCGGCGCGTAGATCGACCACGCAGTTGAGCGGTTCCATCGTGGCGTGCGCGAGGTAAGGCACTTCAAATTCAGCGGTAATTGTTTTCGCTGCTCCGGCGAGAACTTTTGCCGGATCGCCAACCTTCTTTGCGACGAGCCCGGATGTTTGCGCGAGTTTGGAAAACTCTGCGCGCATCGCGGTAGTTGAGAGGTTCGCGTTTGCTCCGTCGTCCCATTTGATCTCGAGTTTGTCGCGGCCTAGTTTCGCTGGCCAGAAACCGTTTGCGATCACGGCGACGCCGGATGGAACCTGGACCACGTCTTTGACGCCGGGCACGCGACGCGCTTGTTCGGCATTGAAACTGACAACCTTGCCGCCAAACACGGGCGCCCGCGCGACTACTGCAGTGAACATGCCGGGAATCTGTACGTCGATTCCGAACTGGGCGGAACCATCGACCTTCGCTGGCGTGTCGAGCCGGCGCGTTGGTTTGCCGATCAGTTTGAAGTCTTTCGGATCCTTGAGTGGAACTTCTTTTGGCGGTTCGATTCGAGCGGCCGCATCGGCCAGCGAACCAAACGACGCGCGCCGGTTGCTGGCGGAGTGAATCACAAAGCTATTTTCCGCTTTGAGACTTTGCGGATCGACGTTCCATTGTTGAGCGGCAGCAGCGATCAGCATGATTCGAGCGGCCGCACCCGCTTTGCGAAAACGTTCCCACTCGGATGGCGTACTCGTGCTCCCGCCTGTCATCTGAATGCCAAACACGGGATGGTTGTAAGCCGGATCGACAGGCGCCGCTTCAAAACGGACCCTGGACCAGTCAGCTTCGAGTTCTTCAGCGGCGAGCATCGGCAGCGATGTGTAGACGCCTTGGCCCATCTCCGACTTGTTAACGATGACGGTGATGATGTCGTCAGTGCCAATGCGAACGAAAGCATTCGGCGCAAAGGGTGCGGCGATCGTTTCGGCTCGTGCGAGCGACGGCAAATGAATACCAACCAGCAGACCACCGCCCGCAGCAGCGCCGATCTTCAGAAAATCCCGGCGCCTCATTCTGCTCTCCTTCCACCCTTGAGTTCGGCCGCACGATGAATCGCGCGCCGTATCCGCGGGTACGTTCCGCAACGACAGATGTTGCCCGACATTGCCTCGTCAATATCCGTGTCTGTCGGCGTTGCTTTTTCGGCGAGCAGCACAGCGGCGCTCATGATCTGTCCCGACTGGCAGTAGCCACACTGCGGCACGTCGATCTCGATCCACGCCTTCTGTAAAGGATGACTCAGATCCGGTGAGAGACCTTCGATGGTCGTGATCTCTTTGCCGGCCGCATCGGAAACGCGTTTGACGCACGAACGAATCGCTTCACCGTTCAGATGAACCGTGCACGCGCCGCACTGGGCCATGCCGCAACCGTACTTCGTTCCTGTCAAACCGAGCGAATCCCGCAACACCCAGAGCAAGGGCGTTGCGGGATCCACATCAACAGTGAGTTGTTTGCCGTTAACTTTTAGGTTGATCACCCGGCGATTTTACAACATTACCCTCCGAGTCGTAGATAGTAACTTCACCAAACGGCGTGACCTGATCCTTCACCTTGTCCCAGTCGCCGACGATGACGATCGCCGCGCGATAGGTATCGAAGTATTTGGCGGCGGCTTTCTGAATGTCTGCCGTAGTCAGTGCTTCGATCTTCGGGCGGAAATCGTTGATGAAGTTCTTGTCGAGATCGTAGGTGTAGATCGTGGCGATGCGTCCAGCGAGACCCTGCTGACTCGCGAGTTCGACCGAGAAGTTTCCGGTGCTGAACTCTTTTGCCGCATTTAGTTCTTCATCGGTGACAGGCAACACACGCATGCGATCGAGTTCGTAGAAGATCTCGAGCAGGGTGGGGCCAGTCACTTCGTTGCGCACAAACGCACCGGCCTGAAACGATCCGGTCTTCGCCTGTGTGTTTGAAGAACTGAACGGCGAGTAGGTGTAGCCTTTTGTTTCGCGGATGTTGCGGGTCAGGCGTGAATAGAACGAGCCGCCGTAGATCGTGTTGGCCGTGCGAATCGCGAAGTAGTCTTTGTCCTTGCGCGGAATACTCACGTTGCCAATGTAAATTGCCGACTGGATCGAGCCGGGCCGATTCACGAAATAAATCTGCCGCTTATCGCGCTTCGGAACGGCGGGGTTTTCCTCGGGCGGCAACGTGCCACTCTTCCAACCGCCAAATGCCTTTTCGATCTCGGCGAAAGTTTTGTCCGGATCGATGTCGCCGACAACGACGAGATGAGCAGCGTTTGGCAAGTAATACTTCGTCACGAACGAACGCAGATCGGCGCGCGTCAACGCGCTGATCGATTTCTCATCCGCCACCACAAAACCGTACGGATGATTGCCGAAAACGGCCTTCTGGAAACGCTCGTTGACCAGAAAACTCGGATCTGCACGGCCCGCGCGAATTTGCTGGATCGTGTTTTCCTGGGCCAACTTCACTTCCGCTTCGGGGAACGAAGGATGCTGGGCCACGTCGGACATCAACTCAAACAATCGTGACGAAAATTCCGAGAGCGAAGCAGCGTTCATCGCGGTGGAATCGGCATCGCTGAAGAGCGAAAGACCGCCGCCGATCGAACGCAGTTCTTCTTTGATCTGTATGCTGGTGCGCGTGTCGGTGCCTTCGTTCACGACTGACGCAGCGATCTGCGCGATGCCCGGATGTGCGTCGCGATCGCTTGCCGTGGTGGCCGAGCGGAACGTGAGCACCGCGGTGACTTTCGGCACGTTTGGCAACGGAGCCAGTACGACAGTTAGGCCGTTGGACAGTTTCTTTTCGGTGATCTTTGGCAGGTTCAACGGACGCGCTGCACCCGGCGGTGGCGGTGTTTTCTGTTGCGCGAGCGCGGGTGTTGTTAGTAGTGCGAGTGTGACTGCAATAAGTAAGTGTTTCATGACGACATCTCTCCGTGTGTATCTGTGGCTCTACTGTTCACTCTTCGGTTGAGTTTTTGCTTCGGGAACGCGATCGATCACCGTGCGGTTTGTCGCGCCGAGATATTTCGCCGCCGCGCTTTTGATCTGCGCGGCCGTGACGTTCTCAAACGGCGTTAAC
>DATNJO010000283.1:0-4930 GCA_035603895.1 Pyrinomonadaceae bacterium | reverse complement strand
ACAACCTCTATCACACGCAAAACCCGAAGGTCTTTTTCCAGCGCGAAGACGTTTGGAACATCGCGAATCGAATCACGCTCGACAAGGACGCGAAGAAACAGTCGACGCCGATCGATCCTTACTACGTGTTGATGCAGTTGCCGGGCGAGCCGCAGTCGATGGAGTTTGTGCTAATCCTGCCGTTCACGCCGGTCAACCGGAATAATTTGATTGGTTGGATTGCCGGGCGTAGTGATGGAGAGAATTACGGCAAGTTACTCGCGTACAACTTCCCGAAGTCGCGATTGATTGATGGTCCACTCCAGATCGACGCGCGGATCGATCAGAACGCACAGCTTTCCGGGCAGTTTACGTTGTGGAATCAGCAAGGGTCGCGCGTGATACGCGGGCATTTGTTGGTGATACCGCTCGGGCGTTCGCTGTTGTTTGTCGAACCAATCTATTTGCAGGCCGAGCACAGTCCGATGCCGGAGTTAAGGATCGTGGTGCTGGCGACGCACGAGAAGCTCGCGTATGGGCAGACGTTTAGTGAAGCGATGACAAACCTTTTCGGCGAAGCCGCGCAAGCAACGCCATCAGGCCAACCTGGTCCTACACCTGCGCCAACGCCACCTTCGGGCCAAACGGCGCCGCCCACAGGTTCAGCGACGCCTTCACAAAACCTGCAGCAGTTAGTGAACCGTGCGATTCAGGAATTCGACGACTACCAACGTCTCACCGCCGAAGGCAAACTCGGCGAAGCAGGCCAGAAACTCGAACAGCACCGCCGCACCCTCGAAGACATCCGCCGCCTCACGCGACCTTAAGCCACAAGAGGCACAAGAGAAACAGAGGAACAAACCTGCTGAAAACTTTCTTGTGCCTCTTGTGCTTCTTGTGCCTTTTTGTGGCTCTAAAACGAAACCCGCAAACCAAATTGTATTTCACGACCCGGCGTTGCGGCTTCGGTGATGGTGCCGAATTGCGGCGTGTTCACGAAGCGGTTCGGGGTGCCGAGATTTGAGTGATTCAACGCGTTGAATGCCTCAGCACGCACTTGTAGTTTGATAGTTTCAGTCATGGTGAATTCCCGCTGGAGCGCGAGATCCAACGTTTGCCGCCCCGGACCGTACACCGTGTTGCGTCCCACGTTGCCAAACGTAAACGCCGCCGGCGTCGCAAAGGCAGCGGTGTTGAACCACATGTCTGCGGTCCGCGTACCCGGACCAAAAACCGGTGCGCCGGTCAGGTTCGCGCGAATCGGATTCTCACCTAACAACGTTCCCGCATTAGCGGTGTCGCCAAAGACCGAGATGGTTAACGGAAACCCGCTCTGCGCCTGATAAATCGCTGAGAGCCGCCAGTCTTTAGTTACCACGCGAGCGAATGCGTTCTGCCGCCACGCCGGTATGTTGTAGACCATGCTCAACGCGAAGCGATGGCGCACGTCGCAAGCAAGTCCCTTCTCCAGTCGCAGATTGTTGTTGTCCTGTGGCGCTGCCGATTCAAACATCGGCGAACGAAAATCAGGGGCATCGCTCAGGTTCTTACCAAAAGTGTAGTTAGCCAGAAACGTCCAACCGCGACTGAAACGCCTGCGCACATTGACGTAGCCCGCGTGATACCAACTTTGCGCGGAATTCTCCAGCAGGTTAATCCCGCTTACCGGAAACGTTGTATTGGCAATCGTGATGTTGTCAGGAAGAACCATGCCCGGAAGGAAGCTCAAAGTTCTGAACGGCCGGCGTGGTCCAATCGCGCCCGGCCCGGCAGGCGCATTATTGATCAAATGCGAACGCTGAAGATGCAGTCCGTGAGATCCCAGATAGCCGAGTTCGAGCGTGGTGTCCGCCCCCAAACTCTTCTCGACCGAACCACTCCACTGTTCGATGTACTGCGGCGGCGCGTCGAGCTCGAAAGCGGCAAAACTAACCGTCGTGACACCCAACACCGCTGGTCCAAAATTCAGGTGACTAGCGACGATCGCGGGCGCCGGAGTGAAATTGTCGCTCTGCTGCGTTTCGGGAAAGACGAAAGGCACGTTGTGACGCTGGTTGCACCACGTGTTCATGTCGACGGGAGTGTAAAAGATGCCAAACGCCGCGTGTAGAACCAGTCCGTGCTTGTGAAGGTTGTGTGAGATGCCAAAGCGAGGAGCAAAATTCAGCTTGTTCGCGTTGGTCAAACCTTCGGGAAATCCTTGTTGGCCGCCGATAAAGACAGACGGCACGCCATTCTGAAACGTCAGATTGGTGTTCGTGAAACGAATGTCGACGAGCGGACTCATGTATTCATAGCGGAGTCCGATTTGGATCGTCGTGTTACGTGAAAGCTGAAAACTATCGTGGACAAAGGCATCCGCGTACCATTGACGCAACTGCATCTGCGGAATGCCAGCTTGACGTTGCTTCACGGCGGGCAGACCAAGCAGAAAACTGGCAAGCGCCGAACCCGTGCCGTCGTTCGTTGCTGTTTGCGTGGTGAAGCCATTGGTGAACTGATAGAAGCCGCGGTTCTGGAAGAAGCCCCACATGGGCCAGATAAAACGGCGATAGCTGCCACCGAATTTCAAACTATGTCTCCCGACTTGCCAGTTCAACGAATCGCGCGCCTCCAGGACCGTGTCCCAGGCATGCATCGGCGTGGCGATGAAAGTGTCTCCCATGCCGGAATAACCCTGAACGTTGAACCACGGTGCACCAAACGCGCCTTCGCCACCAAAGCCAACTCCGGTAATTCCCAGTTCCGACACGATGTCGTTGGTGAAACTGTTTTCCGAAGTGCGATGCATCGCGAGACGAGAACCAGTAACCGAGGCGATGTTCACGAGTGTGGGACTGATGACGCTGGTCCAACCGATGGTCGCGTGCTGTGACAAGTTGTCGTGCAGCGCGCCAAATCCCGGCAGGTTCTGCGGCGTAAACCCGCGTTCGCTACTAACCGAGTAGCGGCCGAACAAACTGTTGTTGCTATTGAACGTGTGATCGAAACGAATCGTCGCCTGGTCGGTCTCCTGATGGGCGTTGCGCACGTCGAGATAGTTGTTGCAGTCCATCCCCGCGCCGACCACCGTCGGCGCACCCATCATCGTCATTCCGCAACCCATCATTCCCATCTCGAGGTTGGGCCGAGGGATGTATTTGCTCAGGAAGAGCGCCACCTTCGGGTCGATGAGGTTTCCCGGTATCACGTTTCCTGGAAACGGATCGCGGATGATTTGCGGGTTTGATGGGCTAACGGGTTTGGAAGGATCGAAAGATGGATTCGGATGCGCGCTGAAAGGATTGTAGATGGTCGCGCCGCTCATCTCGAAGTTGCCGTTGATCTCGTCTTCGGTGGGAACGGTGGACACCATCGTTTGCGACCTTGTGTGTCGCAGCCCTTCATAGTTGAAAAAGAAAAAGGTCTTGTTGCGAACTATTGGACCACCAAACGAGACGCCAAAATTATTGCGCACCAGATGATTCGCCTCGTCCATCTCGTTGAAAGTGCGAGCGTCGAAGACGTCGTTGCGCAAAAATTCATAAACGGTGCCGTGATATTCATTCGAGCCGCGACGCGTGACGATGTTGATTTGTCCTCCGCCGGCGCCGCCGATGTCCGCCGTGTAACTTCCCGTTTGCACTTTGAACTCTTGCACGCTGTCAGGTGACGGGCTGAGATTGAGCGTGTTGAAAGTCGGGTCAGTGTTCGTGGCGCCGTCGAGCAGGAAATAGTTTGCGTTCGGACGATTGCCGCCGATGCTGACCGCGGACCGCTGACCGGGCCGCCAGTAAAGCGGACTCATGTCACCTGCCTGCGCGCCGTGCGATTCGTGTGCTCCCGGCACGGTTAGGACCAGGTCGATCAACATGCGGCCGTTCAACGGCAGGTTGGCGACTGCGGTGGGTTCGACAACTTCGCCAACGGAGGCGTCAGTCGTTTTCAGAAGGTTAATCTCATCGGCAGTCACGTCGACAACGCTACTCACCGTTGCGACTTTGAGATTCAGATCGAGAGCCAGCGACTGGCCCACTTCCAACCTGATCTTTTGATTGATCGACGCGAAGCCCTGCGCGTGTACTGCCAAGTTGTAATCGCCCGGAAGTACACCTGTGATCTGAAAGACGCCCAGATCGTTGGTGACGGTCTGACGCGAAGCGCCCGTGCTTTCGGAAGTGAGTTGGATCGCGCAACCGGCGAGGACGTTCTGCTGCGGATCGAAAACGGTTCCACTCAAACTCGCGTAATTGCTCTGCGAATAAGCGGTCGTCGCCACTGACAAGAGGAGTAGAAATACCCGAGCGACTCTACGCATACACTGGTACCTCCGCGTTATGGGCTAGCAGTTTTAAGACGGCGCACTTTTAAGTTGTGCGAGGAGGAGTGAGTCTAACGGGAGGCCCCCCGAGAGTCAATAAAAACACGGGACTGACAGGATTTACAGAAGCTACAAGATTCTACCTAAAGAGATGTAACGTCCATCTCTTAATAAATCATGTAACTCCTGAAATCCTGTCTTGCTTAACGGATCTTTTCTGAAAGTTTTTGAGCTTTCGCGACGGCGTCTTTGTGTTCGGCGGTGTATTGCGGATCGGGTGTCGACGCTAAAATCGTTTCGATCTGTTTCTTCGCTTCCGCGCCGCGATTGTTTGCTTCGTACGCTTCCGCGAGATGCAGGCGCATGACTGCGTTGTTCGGATTCAACTTCAATCCCTTCTCCAAATACTCGATCGCTTTCGCTGAATCACCGCCGAGCACGCGCGGCGCTTGCAGATAGAGTCGGCCCAACCCGAGATACGCGCTGTGGCCCTGATAACTCTCGTCGATCTTCAACACGGCTTCCATCTCGCCCTTGATGTCCTGAAAACTCGAGAGGTTCGCGAGCGTACTGTGCGCGGCACTGCCGCCGTAGTTGGCCCCTAACCAAAAATGACCGTCCGCTTTGTTTGGCTGAAGGCCGACTGCTGCC
>DATNJO010000282.1:0-2917 GCA_035603895.1 Pyrinomonadaceae bacterium | reverse complement strand
GTCACCGATGTTAAAGTCAAACGGTATCTGGGCGGTGACCCGATTGCTCGGAGACTGTGCGTGAGCTGACACGACGAGGGTTGCGAGTAAGATCGCACAAAGCAAACCAGCCCTCTTCAAAATGTTAACGAGTTGTAACTTCATACGTTCTCCCTGATCTGTAATTAGCAGCGTAATCGCTTGCTGCTACACATACCGCTCGCGGGCCTGGTTTATTCCGTAGATAATGAGGAGTCTTAGTCGGAGGAGGAACGGATGAAGAATATCGTCCTGGCAAGTTTGGTAGTTCTCTTTGCGGTTGCAATCACGCCTGCGCAAACTCGAAAGGATGTTTGCCACGTGTATGTGGTGGATGTCGAGCTTGCAAGAAAAGCAGCTGAACGATTCCAGGCCACGGGCGATGCGCCACGTGACGCGAAAGCCTCTGGTCTAACAACCTTTCCACAGTTTAACCCCACTATTGGAGAAGAAGAGTTAACGACTAAAACGTATCCCTTTCCCGGAAGCAGGCTGATCATTACGGCCAGTGTTTATTATACCGACGAGTCGATGGCCTCTGCTGACGGCGCCGATTCGATGCAGGTTGCGATCGCCGTCGCCCCCACGGCCCAACGAGACGCGCTCTCGGCGGAAGACAATGCAGTGTCAGAAGTAACCGACAACGTTCACTTGGATACCGTACGTCTGAAGAAGTTTTTGAAGCTGAACGGACGGCTCTATCTCGTCGGAATGGAGTGTCGCTGTAAAGAAAGGTCCAAGTCACCTGGCGGCGAAAAACAATAGCGGGCTGCTATGAAGCTTTTATCGTGGAAGTCCACCTTTATCGTTGCTCTGTGCTTCGTGGTACTCGGTACTGTTATCGTCTCCTGCCGAAAACCGGCAGCGGTCCAACCTCAGCAAGAGCGCTACCCACACGAACACCTGCAAACATCAGCGCTTGAATCGAATGCTCAACTGCGTACAGTTGACTACAAACTCCGTGATGGCGAAACGCTCGCCAGTGTCGCGAGATTACGATACGGTCACCAGAACTATTACCGGGTCATCAAGCTCTACAACAACCTCGAAGACGAACGTCAGCTTGCAGCAGATTACACGCTACGACTGCCCGAGATTTCGGTCATACTCGCGGAAGAGAGCCTTACCAAACTAATCCCGCAAGATGTAGCTTTAATCCTCTGCTCGCGGGCCAAGTACGACAAAGTCGTGAAGCAGTTGTGGGTTCTTCGCGCTGAGTCAACAAACAACTATCAACTCCCCACAGATGTTCGGCAGGAACTGCTTGAGGCAGCAGACGATCTTCAGCAAGTAACTGAGAGCTTGAAACAGCCCAAACCCGGCGTAACCGGAGTTCCTAAGCACATGATCGGCCAACTGGAGCAGAATATGCTTGGAATGCGCGCCTTAGCGCAGGGCGAACATTCCGACCCCAACGGCTACGACATCGACATGGTCCAACAGCGCTTCGCCCTCGCTCTCGCATACTCAATCATCTGGGCCAGAGAAGGTTTCAAATAGGTTTCGCCACGGATGAACACGGATGACACGGACAAGAATCCGTGTTCGTCGGTGTTCATCCGTGGCCGAGGGTTTAGCCTTGATCGGGGATCTCGGCTTGGACGAGTTGAGCCAGAAGTGTCAGTGATTCCTGCCAGCCGAGATGACAGGCTTCGGGTGGAATCATGCCGGGAACGCCCTCCTGGACGATGTTCAATTCGGTTCCGACCATCACCTTTTTGAACGTGATCGTCGTCGTCATTTCTCCCGGCGTGTTCGGGTCGTCGAAGCGATCGGTGTGACGAATGAGTTCGTTTGGCACCAGCTCGAGATACTCGCCGCCAAACGAATGACTATTCTGCGTCGAAAAATTCTTGAACGACATCTTGTAAGTGCCGCCGACTTTCGCCTCCAGATGATGGACCTCGCCCGTGAATCCGTTGGGCGGAAGCCATTTGACCATCGCGGTCGGATCGAGAAATGCCCGGTAAACTCTGTCCGGCGGTGCCATGAGCACGCGGTAGAGTTTGATCGTGTTGGTATTGTTTGCAGTCATTATCTATAGCTAACCTCCAGCAATTGCGCCAATGATGTAAAAGGGTTCAGAACCCGATGCGATCGCCTGCGGCAGCGGTGCATCCGCCGGTTCGTGCGTCACGTCTTCGCCGCAAGCAAAAAACCTCAACAATGGCCGTCGCTCCCCGCTCACGTGGTTGCGAATGGTCCCACGCAACATCGGATAACGCGCCTCCAGAGCGTCAAGGATCGACTGCCGTGTCACTTCGCCGTTTACTTCAAGTTCGACATCGCCCTTGACGCCCGCAAGCGATCGTAAATGTGCCGGCAGAACAATCGTGATCATTTCAACGTCTGGACCTCCACTGAAAGCACCGGCGGAAGATCGCGAACGATCGCATTCCACGTGTCGCCACTGTCAGCCGATCCGTAAACCTGTCCGCCAGTCGTGCCAAAGTAAATGCCACACGAATCAAGCGAATCGACCGCCATCGCATCGCGCAAGATGTTTACGTAACAGTTCTCCTGCGGTAGACCATTCGTGAGCGCTTCCCATTCGTTGCCGCCCGTCCGACTACGATAAACGCGCAACTTCCCATCGGGTGGATAGTGCTCGCTGTCGCTCTTGATCGGCACAACGTAGATCGTCTCCGGCTCGTGCGCGTGAACGTCAATCGCAAACCCGAAATCCGTCGGTAAGTTTCCACTGACTTCATGCCACGAATCGCCTGCATCGTCGCTGCGCATTACGTCCCAATGCTTCTGCATGTACAGCAAATTTGATTTTGACGGATGCATCGCGACGTGGTGAACGCAGTGGCCCACTTCGGCGTTCGGATCGGGAATGTATTCCGAGTGCAGTCCTTTATTGATCGCTTTCCACGTCGTGCCGCCGTCGTCAGTG
>DATNJO010000281.1:0-3924 GCA_035603895.1 Pyrinomonadaceae bacterium | reverse complement strand
CTTTCGGCGCGATGCGCAGGTAAGTTTCCAATTGAGCGATAGCGCGTTCGTTGTCGCCTCGCGCATGATAGATCGCGCCGAGGTATCGATGCGCCTCTTTCATTTGCTCGCCGCCCAACGTAATCGCTGCGGTCAGTTCCTTTTCAGCTTCATCAAACTGGCCGAGATATGCGAGTGAGCGCCCGAGATAAAAATGCGCGACCGCCGACTTATCGTTCTCTCTGAGGGCGATGCGCAAATCTGCTTCGGCTTCCGCGTATTTCTTCAAACGGACCAACACGATCCCGTGATTAACCAACGGCGCGAAAGAATTCGGAGAGATCTTCAGCGCCGATTGCAGCGCTTCGTGGGCCTTGTCGAGCTCGCCAACCTTTTGATACTGCACACCCAATTCATTGAACGCGAGCATGAAACTCGGGTGCGCTTTGACGGCTTCGTTAAGCTTGTCGATCGCAGCCTTGTTCTTTCCGTCTTGAGCGAGTTTGAGCGCAGTGTTGTATAAATCGACCGCCGATTTAGGAACATTCGCCAAGTCGGCATGCACGACTTCTGGTCTAATCGCGTCGCCGGCTTTTCGTTTCAACCTGATCTGTATGGGAATGATCTCTTCACTTGAGATCATGCTGCTGCGGCCGGCTTGGATGATGTTCGCCTGCTCGTTGACGGCCTCATAGTTGTCATCTGCGTCGATCAGGATCGTGTAGTTCCCCGGCGTAAGGCGGCGAAACAAAAACCTTCCATTCGTGTCGGTCATCGTCGTGATCTCACCACGCAACTGCGTGGCTAGACGAACTTTCACCGGGCGATCCACTCGCTGACCGGAGGGGAATATGAGCGTCCCCTGAATAACGTAACGGCCGCCGGTACCCATATCGGCAGTATCGGAGTCGATGGAGGCGACCCGTTGTGCGGACGCGTTGCCGAACAGACACAGACAGGCGAACGCAATCAGTAAGGGTCGGTATGCGCTTCTGAACGCCAATGCGGAAAACATGAGACTGGTCTCCTTTCGACTCCGTGGGTTATTGGATTAGGCTGGAGATCGGATTATATGCAAGGTCCGTCCAAAAATATAGGACAAGCGGATGAATTATTGAACAGGCTCCTTCGAACGGGTGCGAAGGTTGAAGATTTCGCCGGTCTTGAGCCAGTAGTACCAGTTGTTGCCGTGTTTCGTGTTGTCGTAAATAGCGACCCGGCCATCGCCGATCACGCGAAAGCGATCGCCGGTAACGATGATTGCAGCTTTCTCGTCGATGCCGATGCCCAGCAGCTTCGGATGCGCATCGACGATCGTCACGAGTTCATTCTGGCGCATGGCCTCTGACAGATGCGGATTGACGGCGACACTTTTTAGCAATGCGAAGCCACGTTCGCTTCCCTTCACCATCAGTACCGGCTTATTTGGATTGCCTCTGATTGTGTAAGAACCCTGGATGATCGCTCCTGCCGAATTACCTCCAACGACACCGCCGCGCATTAGAACGCTTTCGAGTTCTCGTTGCGTCAACGTGTCGAGGTACGCTTGAGTCAACCGGCCGGCGTTGCCGCCACTGATCCAGACGCCTTGTGCGCTACGCAACGGCTTCACGAAGTCTTCGGAGTTAGCGATCTTTCGGTTCCTCGTGTGCAGAATCGTGATTGCTTTGACGCCAAACATTTTGCACAGCTCAGCTTTGAACTCGGGCGTGTTGGCGGGTAGCTCGTCGGTATACAGCCATTCCCAAATCAAACCCGAAGGCAGTCTGAGGCTGCTCGCAGCGGTGGGAATGTAAACGATATTGGCCTCTGGTCCACCGGCAAGACTTACGAACTCTTTGAGCGCTGTCTCCTGATCGCCGCCCGTCAGGATCAGTGTTCCTTTGGCAGGACCACTGGACGACTGCGCCTTTGTGAAAAGAGAAACGGACAGTAAGCAGCAGACCACGACAAGCGATGACGCAAGCCAGTGCCGTTTACGACTGCGTAGCATCCTTCTTTAGTTCTTCGTTGCTTCTCCGCCGCCGAACAGTCCTTTGAAGAACCGCGCGATGATGGCCCAGAGCGCGCGAAAGGCGAGTGGCGCGGCGGCGACGGCTTTGGTTTCTGGTGGTTGAGCGGGCTGCGAGGCAGTGGCGGGCTGTGCCTCATGCGCTGACTGCTGGTCGCCTGCGGCAGGCGGCTCGTCGGCGATCTCCAATTGTTGCTTTACACACGTCGAAAACTGCCGGAACATTTGGCGCGAGACTTCTTCAATCATCCCGCGTCCGAATTGGACGATCTTTCCCACCAGATCGATATCGGCATTAACTAAAACTTCCGAACCTCCGCTCGCCAACGGCGTAACAGTGCTCAGCATCGAGACCTTCGTAGATCCCGAACCACCCACCTCGCGAGCGTCGCCGACCATGCGTACTTGATGCGTCTCCTCATTTATCTCGGTGAACTTCGCCTGACCTTTATAAGACATCGACAGCGGTCCAACCTTCACTTTGATCGCGCCGAGAAACGTTTGCTCGTCCTGCTGCTCGAGCAACTCCGCACCCGGAAGACAGTGAACCACTCGCTTCGGGTCGATTAGATACTGCCAAACGCGCTCAACCGGCGCTTGCACCTCGAAGCGTTCTTCAATCTTAAAAGCCATCGTTCATCTCCTTTGCAGTGCACAGATTACACAGATTAAACTATGTTCCGTTCAATCTGTGTAATCTGTGGACGTTTTTGAGGTGACCCCTATGATACCTCGGAGCTTTGAGTATCACTCTCCCCGTACGCTCGACGAAGCAATCGCCCTGCTGCAAAAACTTGGACCAGACGCGAAGTTGCTGTCCGGAGGCCAGAGTCTCATACCGATGATGAAGTTGAGACTTCTCTCTCCCGAGCACATCGTCGATATCAATCGCATCCCGGAACTCGATTACATCTCCGAAAGCGACGGTCATCTGCGCATCGGTTGTTTGGCGCGCGAGCACGAGCTCGAGTCGTCAGATGTAATAAAAACAAGACTCCCGATTCTCAGCGACACGGCGAAAGTTATCGCCGATCCGCTCGTGCGCAGCCAGGCAACCGTGTGCGGCAATCTCGCTCACGGGGATCCCGCAAACGATCACCCGGCGACGATGATGGCGCTCGGAGCGACCGTAGTGGCAAAGGGTCCGAAGGGACAACGAGAGATTCCGGTGGCCGACTTCTTCCCCGGTCTCTTCACGACCGCACTTGAACCGGAAGAGATTCTCACCGAGATCAAGATCCCGTTTCCACCACCGCGAAGCGGAGGCGCGTATCTCAAGCTTGAAAGAAAAGTCGGTGACTTCGCCACTGCAGGCGTCGCGGTGCAAATCACACTCGACGACGCGGACGTTTGCAAGTACGCAGGCATCGGACTGACGAACGTCGGCATGACACCGATCAAAGCAAAACAAACGGAAAGCTATCTCGTCGGCAAAAAGCTTGACGACGCAACCATTCAACAAGCAGCCGAAACGGCCGCTTCAGAGTCACAACCAATGGACGACATCAGAGGTTCAGCCGAATACAAGCGCGATCTGGTTCGTGTTCTTACCGCCCGCGCTCTCGCAACTGCCGTCAACCGCGCGAAGGGAGGAGCTTAACGATGGCTAACATCCCAATCAAAGTAAACGTCAACGGCGCAGAACAAACCGCCGATATCGAACCGCGCTTGCTGCTGGTCCACTTCCTGCGCGAAAACCTGCGCCTGACCGGCACGCACATCGGTTGCGATACGAGTCACTGTGGCGCGTGTACAGTCGTCCTCGATGGAAAGCCGATCAAGTCGTGTACTGTCTTCGCGGTTCAGGCCGATGGACGCTCAATCACGACCGTCGAAGGGCTCGAACAGGACGGCAAACTGCATCCGTTGCAGGACGGGTTCTTCCAGGAGCACGGTCTGCAATGCGGCTATTGCACGCCCGGCATGTTAATGAC
>DATNJO010000280.1:0-2907 GCA_035603895.1 Pyrinomonadaceae bacterium | reverse complement strand
CCCCTCAGCGTTACTCCTTCGTACTCGCCCTCGACTCTCAAGGCCGCGTCGTCGAGAACCTCCAGAACGGTTCTTCCGACTGCTACGCCCAAATCGCGAATGTGGTGGAACGCAACAACACCCTCTACTTCGGCAGCATCGGCGAAGATAGTCTGGGGCGTTTCATACTACGCTAAGCCCTCCAGAATCAGTAAATTCCACTACCTCGCCCCATGAATACACTTTAGCCATGTGTATAGCAGCGTATCAATGCTTCGTCGCGCTTGTCTTGCAAAATCCTAGCAATAGCGATCAAGTACCTGTTCGTGGTTAGCGAGTATCCAAAAGCAGGTACTATTGCGCTTAGTTGCCCTCACCACGGCCTGAGGCGGTTAAATGTCTCAACTAAAGACTTTAGCGTAAATACACACGAACCACTCCTCTGCGGCACAGGTCTTGTAATCCAAAAAATCGAACTAGAAATTTGAACAAGCCGGTCGGGTGCGGCAACCCCCCTCTTGTTGGAGAAAAAAACGACAATGATTAACCTGTTATCAGCAGCGACTTCGGTGCCTCGGAATGTCATCCGGACATCGGAGTTGGTGGGCAGCCTGATGCACAAGCTCTCCCCGGAGCTTATCAACACAATCGGCGCTCTTGGCGTCGATCAACGATACTCGGTCCTCGACAACTACCCCGAGTTCCTTTCTGGCAAACCAAAACTAGCAAACAGTTCCACTACCGAACTCGGCGTGGCCGCTACGCGACGCTGCATTCAAGAGTGGGGCGGCGATCCGAATCGGATCGGTTTGCTGGTGGCAGCGACCAATACACCGGATCAAATGCTGCCTTGCCTGGCTTCAGAAATTATGGGTAAAACGCACGGGATACTCTCCCGGTCGTTGCGCACAGTCAGCATGCAGGCGCAGGGCTGTTCTGTGTTGTTGAAATCTATCGAAGTCGCCCAATGGTATCTGGCGGCAAACCCCGGCAAACTGGCAATCGTGGTGATGGCTGAATCGCACACACCCTACGTCGCTCCGCTGCTGCGGGACGAGTACTCGGGTTACCGCGAACTCCTGAGATTGCGTAAGGACGGGAAGATCGATTCCGAAAGCTTCGAGCAACAACGGCTGGATACCACGTTCGTAGTCCAATCGATGCTCTTCGGCGACGGCGCCGTGGCTTTGCTCGTGGGAACTGAAGAAGGCAAGCCAGCGTTCGGACCGATTTCCCACCTGACCAACGATCAGCCCAACGACATGAACCTGCTGACGATGGTCAGCAACAGTTCGCATCCGTTCTTAAAAGGACGGCCACAATATTTCATGCAGCCGAGCGTGCCCGCGCGCGGCGCGCACTATGCAGTGACGACCGTCAAGAATGTGCTGCAACATCCCGATTCGCCGGTGTCAGACATTAAGCAAGTCGACGATTGTTTGATCCATACCGGCAGCAAGAAGATTCTCGACGGCGTTTGTTCTCAACTCGATCTGAACCCTGAATCACAAAAGGTGCATGGTTCTTATCAAGTCCTGCAACGCTACGGAAACCTTTCCAGCGCCTCAACCGGCTTCATGCTGGCGGAAAAAGGCGAATGGTCTGGTCCGGCGATCGTGGTGGGATTTGGAGTTGGGTTTACCGCAAGTGCGGGAATAATGAACTTTAACTAACTGGTTGGAGCTGACGCGCCAACGCGTTGAGGGTCGAGCCGACCTGCGTGAAGTCGAACGGTTTACCGATAATCGCATCGACTAGATCCTCTTCGCCGTTTGGCGGCGCGGTGGTGGGTCCATAGCCAGTCACGAGAATAATGCGGACGTTGGGCCAACCCTTGCGAATCAGGCGCGCGGTTTCCCATCCGTCCATCTCGGGCATCGCGAGATCCGTGAACACAAAGTCAAACTCGCCTTGCCGCAGCTTCTCCACAGCTTCCTGACCGCTACCTGCCAACTCAACCCGGTGATTCACCGCCAAGAGCATTTCGGCGAGCGTTTCTCTAACTGGCGCTTCGTCATCAACCACAAGGATTCGAAGTTGTGCAACCTCATCAGAGTGAATCTCAACCTCGTCAAAAGTTGATTCGGGAATCGCTGCGGGCAAGTCGATCGTGAAAATGGTGCCGCTGCCCGGTTGCGACTCAACGCTCATCGATCCTTCATGCCGTTCGATAATGCTGTAGCTGACCGACAAACCGAGACCGGTGCCGTGCACGCCTTTAGTTGAGAAAAACGGTTCGAAGATCTTCGATCGCACCTCTTCGGGCATTCCCAAACCGTTGTCGCTGAACTGGAGCTGTAGCCGATCGTCCTTGCGACGGCACATAATGAAGAGCTTGCCACCACGCGGCATCGCGTCGACTGCGTTCACGATCAGGTTCACGAAAACTTCGCGCAATTCCGACGCACTACCGTAGGTGTTGTGACCTGCCTCGGCTTCAAGCCGAACCTGGTATTCGAGACCGCGCAGCCGTGCTTCATTTTCCCAACGCGTGCGCGTGATCTCGATCGCGTCGTTCAACAGACTGCCGACGTCGAGCAATTCAAATTCTTTAACCGGGGACTTACGCGCAAATGTCTGGATGCGTCGAACCGTGGCAGCCGCATCTTCCGCGGCGGTTTGAATGATGTCGAGATTGCGTACGAGCGCGGGATCGGTCACTTGACGACGCAGCAGTTGTGCGCGTCCGAGTATTGCCGCGAGCGAGTTGTTGAAATCGTGCGCGACGCCCGATGCGAGTTGGCCCAACGCGCGCAGCTTGTCAGCGCGTGCCGCGCGTTCGCGTTCTTCTTTCTGTTCGGTGATGTCGCGAGCAATTCCCAGTACGCCGGTAGTTTTGCCTTCAACAACGAGCGGTGAGTTGTCGACGCGCGCGTGCCGCAAACGTCCATCGTGCGAAAAGAAGCGCATTTCGTAAGTTTGCGCGAC
>DATNJO010000279.1:0-8241 GCA_035603895.1 Pyrinomonadaceae bacterium | reverse complement strand
CGCTGCGTGCCAAACTCCTCGACATTGAACGACGCCATCACCGAGCCGAAGATCATCGCCCGGCGCATCGCGTCTTCATCCAGACGCTCCTGGCTCGCGAGATAGCCCATGAAACCGCCGGCAAACGTATCGCCCGCACCGGTGGGATCGAATACCGAGTCCAACGGATATGCAGGAATCGCGAAGTAGCTGTCGGGTGTGAACAGGGCCGCGCCGTACTCACCACGTTTGATGATAAGCGCTTTTGGTCCCCAACTCAGAATTTCGCGTGCGGCCTTGATGAGATTCGGAATAGCCGTGAGTTGGCGAGCCTCGGCGTCGTTGATGATTACAACGTCGACCACTTTGATCGTTTTCACCAACGAGTCGCGCGTGTGTTCGATCCAGAGATTCATCGTGTCGAGCGCGACGAGTTCCGCGCCAGGCATTTGTTCGCGCACGCCGCGCTGCAAGTCGGGTTGAATATTGCCCAGGAATAGGAGCCGCGAGTGTTTCGACTCCTCCGACAGCTTTGGTTGAAAGTCTGCGAATACGTTCAGGTCGGTGAAGAGTGTGTGCGCAACGTTCAGGTCGTAATCGTAACGCCCACCCCAGCGAAACGTCTTACCGTCCTCGATGCGTTCGAGGTCCTTAATGTTGACATGACGTTCTTCAAACACGTCGTAGTCAGTGAAATCGCCGCCGACAACACCGACGATGCTGACGTCGGTAAAGAAGCTGGCAGCGATTGAGAAATGGGACGCAGAACCTCCGAGCATCTTCTCGCATTTGCCAAAAGGAGTTTCAACTACGTCGTAGGCTACGGAACCGACAACTAAAAGGGACATAGGTTGTGTCTTTTAAGGGGCGTTGCCTGAAGGTCCTCTTCTCTGTGTCTCTGTGCCTCTGTGGTTAACTTCCTAACCATCATTGAAACACAGAGACACAGAGAAGACCCATCGGCCAACGCCGGTTTAAGGTTTGACTTCGAGAGAACGCTCACGCAACGTTTCGCGCGCTTGTTTTGCAAAATCGCCGTCGGGATAGTCTTTAATCAACTTGCTCAGGTATTCGCGGCCCATCTCGCGAAACTGGTCGGCAGTCAACGTTCGCTTCTCGCCGCCGTCGAAAGTCACATACTGGTTCGGACGCTGCTTGCCTTTGTTTTCCGAGAGCCACAAACTGCTTTGACCGGCCATCAGCAGCACTTCCTCGATCCTCGCGAAGTTTGGATTGCCGGCGATGATCTCTTCACAGCGTTTGAGCGCGGCAACGTAAGCTTTCTTCAACTTGAAGTAGTTCTGCGCTACTTCAAGATTGTGAAGCGAATCTTTCTCTAAATCCGGGTCGCGCAGAGTTGACTGGTCTGGTCCACTGCGCACCCCCTGCGCGGGCGTTGCCGGAGCGGCAACAAAGAGCGTTGCCGCGATTACCAGGATCAAAAAACTAATTCTCATAACTCACCTCACGAACAATCAAAAATGCATCACCGCTCCCGTTTTGAGTTCAACCTTCAGGTTGTCTTTTTTTTGAACAAGCTAAAGCTTGAACTCAAAACTTCTGGTACTTTTTGATGATTGCTTCCAGCTTTTGCGCTGTCTCCGCGGGCCAATGATCGGGCTGAGTAAAGATCGCGTGCTGTAACGCCGAACCGCATTTGCACGTCCGTTCGCTGTCCTTCAACCGTCTCACCGCTTCGCGCAGGATCATCTGAGCGTTGCGCACATTCTTGTTCAAATACTCAACCACGGTCTCGATACTCACCGCATCGTGACCCGGATGCCAGCAGTCGTAATCCGTCACCAGCGCGAGCGTTGCGTAACAAATCTCGGCTTCACGCGCGAGTTTTGCTTCCTGCAAATTCGTCATGCCGATGATGTCCATGCCCCACGAGCGATAGACATTCGACTCGGCAACGGTCGAAAACGCTGGGCCTTCCATGCACAAATACGTCCCGCCACGATGTGTCTTCACATCAGCAACACGAGTCGACTCTTCCAACAAGTCGCCCAACGCCGAGCAAACCGGATGCGCAAAAGAAATGTGCGCGACAATTCCCTCACCAAAAAACGTCGATTCGCGAACACGCCCACGCGTGCGATCGAAAAACTGATCCGGAATCACCATGTCCAGCGGCGCATACTGTTCCTGCAACGATCCAACCGCCGACGCCGAAAGAATACGTTCGACGCCCAACAATTTCATCGCGTAGATATTCGCGCGAAACGGAACTTCAGTCGGCGTGTAACGATGGCCCACGCCGTGACGCGGCAAAAACGCGACGCGCTCGCCTTCGAGAGTTCCGATCACAAACGCATCGGAAGGATCTCCGAAAGGCGTCTGCACTTTCACTTCTTCAACGCTCGTCAACTCCGGCATCTGATACAAACCACTGCCGCCGATGATGCCAAAGCGCACTCGTGGGAGATTGCTCATTAACTGTTCTTTTCCTCCGCGCGCAAAGGAACCGCAATCAATTCCTTCTCGCCTTCCTGCAATCGACAAACCGGCTCGTCCGGATCGTGATAGAACAAACACAGCCAGTTGTTTCGCACCGCTTCCGGCAGCAAACGCTTCTTCGCCGTTAACGTTTCCACCGGATAAAGGTCGTAACCCATAATCCACGGCAACCGCAGATGCGCCCGCGTCGGCACGAGATCGGCAAAGCCAAACATCGTTGCACCGTCGCGTTCCAAACGCCAGCACTGCATTGAGCGATTGTGCCCGGGCACGGTTTCCAGCGTGAGGCCCGGCACTACTTCGTAGTTCTCTTCCCTCGGCTCGAGTTGTCCTGAAGCAACCAGCGGCCGCCAGTTATCCGGCAAATAACTCGCGCGATCGCGTTCGGTCGGATGTTCGGCATGTTCCAACTCCGCGCGCGAGACTAAATAACGAGCGTTCGGAAACGCCGCCACCGCGTTGCCGTCAGCATTGAGTTTTGTATTGCCGCCAGCATGATCGAAGTGCAGGTGCGTGTTGACCACGATCGTCACTTCCTCAGCCGCAACACCGGTTTGCTCAAACAACGTTTCGGCCAGCGTGCGCTCGCGATCGATGCCATACATCGCCGACAGTTTTGCCGGCCACTTGTCGCCGATGCCGGTTTCGATCAGCACCTTCTCGGACCCGGCAGCGACGAACACGCAGTTCATGTTTAGCCGGATACGATTCTCGTCGTCCGCGGGAAAAACTTGCGACCAAAGTTTGCGAGGGACCACGCCAAACATGGCCCCTCCATCAAGACGGAATTCCGCGTCCTGAATGACGTGCAGCGAGTAGTCGCCAATTTGCATGTTCAAGGCAATCCACAGATTACGCAGAGTTCTTACTTAAAAGAGCCTGCGTATCTGTGGATCGGTTGTTAGCTCTCTGCGATCAGTTGTTCGGCTTCGGCTTAGCAGCGGGCTTAGCCGCCGGCTTGGACGTCGCTGCTGGCTTCTTGGCCGCGGGCTTCGACGGCTCTGGCGCCGGCACGGGCTCTTCTTGCTCGCTCGGAGGAGGCACGCTCAAGCCCGGAGGCAGTTGCTGCGCTGGCGGCGCCTCAGGCGGTTTGACGGTGTAGTTCTCCGCCACCTTCACCTGCGAACGCGCTTCGATCTCTTCGATTACTTTCTTCTGTTTCTCTTGTGACACGGCCGCCTTGGCTTTTTCGCGTCCGGTCTGCGGCGGACCAGCAAAAGGATTGTTGTTCGCCTCGCTGATGAGAATGTGCCGCGCGTGGACCATCTCTTCCGGCTTGCCGTCTTTCGTTTCGGTCTTTTTCTCTTCGAGCTTGATGATGTGGAAGCCAAACTGGCTCTGAACCACATCGCTGATCTCGCCCGGCTTCAGGGCAAACGCGGCTTTCTCAAACTCCGGCACCATCTGGCCGTGGCCAAACCAACCGAGGTCGCCGCCCTTGTCTTTGCTGCCGTCCGTCGAAAACTCCTGAGCGAGTTTGCCAAAGTCTTCACCGGCGCGCGCGCGCTTTAAAACTTCTTCTGCCTTGGCGCGGTTGATCTTGTCGGTGTCCAATTCCGGATGGCTCGCGAGATACGCATCGACTTCCGCGTCGGTCGCGGTCATTTTGTCTTTCAACTTGTCTTCAACGTACTTGATGGCGATCACACGCGAAGTCTGCAACAACACCTGTAGCCTGACTTGCGGCTTCTTATCGACTCCCTGTTCGATGGCCTTCTTTTCGGCGAGATAAACCCGGCCCAGGCGCTGCTTGAGCTGCGCCATTTGATCCTCGGGAATTTGCTGCGCGGCAAACTGCGGATCGCTCTTCTTCGCATCGTCGAGAAGCTGATTGAATCTTTGCTGGTTGGCGGGCTGCTTGAAAAACTCGTCAACTTCCTGGTCGGTGAAGTTGGGTCCGTTTTCGCCCTGCTCTTTGAAGAAGTTCTGCGCGATGATGCTCGTCTTTTGAAACTCGAGTTGGCGCTGCATCTCGGGCGTCTTGTCGATACCCTGCGCCTGCCCCTCTTCGGCGACTGCCAGCAGTTGCTTCAGGTCCTTGGCAAACTCCTTGCGGGTCTTTTCATCGGACGCGAGCTGTGCACGAAGCTGCGGGTTTTGCAGTTCGCCGATCACGGCCATGTCGTCTGCCGTTAACTCAACTGGTCCGAGCTTCCGCGCTTTGACCTGCCAGAAGATCAAACCGGCTGAAAAAATCAGTGCGATAGCGGCTGCAATAAGAGCCTTTCGTGTAGAAGTCAAAACTATATCCTTTCTAACATTGCCGATTTTCGATTGCCAATTGCCGATTTAGTAAGACCCGGCTCAATTCTTCAAATCAACAATCGGCAATCGAAAATCGGCAATTTCTTCTATTGGTGCTGCACTAACTCGAGTAGCACTCCATTCGTCGACGACGGGTGAATAAAAGCGACTAAACAACCGCGCGCTCCGACGCGTGGAGTCTCGTCGATCAACCGTGCGCCTTTCTTCTTCAACTCCGCGAGCGATGCATTAATGTCGCGAACTTCAATTGCGATGTGATGAATCCCAGGCCCGCGTTTTGCCAAAAACTTTCCAACCGCAGACTCCGCACTCAGTGGTTCGAGCAACTCTACGTGCGTGTCGCCCACCGGCAGCATACAAACTTTGACGCCCTGCTCCGCCACCTCTTCGGTAGCATCCGGAGTAAAGCCCAATGCGTCGCGCCAGACTTCGAGTCCCTCGTCAATGGTGGGTGTGGCGATTCCGATATGGTCGACTTTCATCTAGCTCTTCAGCAATTCCTCAACCGCAGAATAAGGGTCTCGACGCCGGGTTGCAACTTCATCCGCGAGCTGCTCAAGCATAGCAATTGAGGATTCTGATGCCAAAACCCGCGCCAGGAGTCGCTCCCGCAACAATTCGACAATTCGCCAGCGGGCGATTGCGCGGCGGCGTTCACTGCCTTCCGTGACGCTCAACTGCGTTTGCCGGAATTTATCGATCGCGGCGGAAAGCGCTTCCAGACCCTGATTTTCCGTTGCCACGGTCTTCACGATCGGCGGGTCCCAGCCGTCTTGGCGCGACGTCAGCGATAGCAGCGCTTCGAGTTCCTTTTCGGTCGCGTAAACACCGTCGCGATCGGCTTTATTGATCACGAAGATATCGCCGATCTCCATGATGCCGGCTTTGATTGCCTGGATGTCGTCGCCCATACCGGGCACTAAAACGACGATCGAAACGTCTGCCGCCTTAACAATCTCGACCTCGTCCTGACCGACGCCGACCGTCTCAACGATCACTCTCGCGTAACCCGCGGCGTCGAGAATGGCCACCGCGTCGACTGTCGCACGTGCCAGCCCGCCGAGATTGCCGCGTGTCGCCATCGAACGAATAAAAACGCCTTCGTCGAGGCCAAGCGCCTGCATTCGGATGCGGTCTCCGAGAATCGCGCCGCCTGAAAACGGACTGGAAGGATCGACCGCGACGATGCCGACGCGTTCGCCGCGTTGCCGGTAAAGCAACGCGAGCTTGTCTACCAGCGACGACTTTCCCGCGCCCGGAGCACCTGTGATGCCGATAACCAACGCGCCGCGCGAGAGTTGATAAATCTCTTTCATCAACGCGGCCGCACCGACAGAGCCGTCCTCGATCTTCGAGATCGCACGCGCAACCGCGGCCGGCTCGCCATTGCTGACTCGCTCGCTGAGACTGTTAATCACTACCGCCATTTAATCAGTCTTGTTAATCCTGTAATTCTGTCGACTAAACGTGTCGCAACACTTCGCGAGCGATGATGAGTCTTTGGATTTCGGAAGTTCCTTCACCGATCGTGCAGAGCTTCGAGTCGCGCCAGTATTTCTCCGGTGGGTAATCTTTCGTGTAGCCGTAACCGCCGTGAATCTGAATCGCTTCTTCACAAACCTCGACGCTGATCTCGGATGCAAACAACTTCGCCATCGACGATTCTTTCGTCGTCTTCCGCTTGTTGTCTTTCATCCACGCAGCCCGATACATCAACAAGCGCGCGGCGTCGATCTGCGTTGCCATGTTCGCGAGTTTGAACTGAATCCCCTGAAACTCCGAGATCGGTTTGCCAAACTGCTGTCGCTCCTGCGAGTAGCGCAGCGCCGATTCATAAGCGCCCTGCGCGATGCCCACAGCCAGCGCCGCGATCGAGATGCGTCCGCCGTCGAGTATTTCCATCGCGTTAACGAATCCCATGCCTTCTTCGCCAAGCAGTTGATCTTCGGGCACGAAGCAATCTTCGAAGACAACGCTCGCCGTTTCCGAAGCACGCAAGCCGAGTTTGTTCTCCTTCTTCGACGGCGAAAAACCTTCCATGCCTTTTTCGAAAATAAACGCGGAGATTCCTTTGCTACGTTTTGCTTTGTCGGTGACGGCCATGGCGACGCACGTGTCGCCATGAATCGCGTGGGTGATGAAGTTTTTCGAACCGTTAACCATCCAGCCGCCGTCGCTGCGCACGGCAGTCGATTTGGTTCCGGAAGCGTCAGAGCCTGCGCTCGGTTCGGTCAGTCCCCAAGCGCCGAGATGTTTACCACTCGCGAGCGGCACGAGATATTTCTGACGTTGTTCTTCCGTGCCGAACTGATAAATGTGATTCGAGCAGAGCGAATTGTGCGCTGCGACGGAGATGCCCACGGAGCCGTCGACGCGCGAAAGCTCTTCAATGATCGTCGCGTATTCGACGTAGCCCATGCCCGCGCCGCCGTACTCTTCCGGAAAGATCACGCCCATCAAGCCGAGCTCAGCCAGCTTCGGCTGCAACTCGATCGGAAAGTGCTGGCTCTCGTCCCACTCCATCACGTGAGGCGCGATCTCCGACTCCGCAAACTCGCGGACGCTGGACTTCACCTGTTGTTGTTCTTCGGTTAATTCGAAATGCATGTTCGTGTTCTTTTGTTTCCCGCAAAGGCGCAAAGGCGCCAGGAAACCCTTTAAGATGCCGTTTTATCGGTTTTCGTTTTTGCTCCTTTGCGTCTTTGCGCCTTTGCGGGAAACTCTTTCTTCCTGTCGTTCGACTTCATCAGACGAGCGGCTTCCGCGGGAGTCAGAAAACGCCAGTGACCCAGTTTCAAATGGTCATCGGTCAGAAAACCGATGCGTACACGTTTCAACTTCAACACAGGATGACCGATCAACTCAAACATCCGGCGCACCTGCTGGTTGCGTCCCTGGTGCAGCAGCACTTCGTACCACGCGTTGTTTTGCGTCTCGCCGAGCGCCGCAATCTTCGCCGGCGCCGTGCGCGTGCCCGGTTCGAGGGTCACACCTCTGCGCAATCGTTGAATCGCGCCCTCAGCAGGCACGCCTTTAACTTTAACCTCGTAGACCTTCTCGACGCGATTACGAGCCGCGGTTACATAGTTCGTAAGGTCGCCATCATTGGTGAGCAGCAGCAAACCCTCGGTGTTGAAATCAAGGCGGCCGACCGGATGCAAGCGCCCCAGGTTCGGCGGCAACAGTTCCGTCACGAGGGGACGTCCTTCCGGGTCCGACACACTTGATAGATAACCCTTTGGCTTGTTGAGCAGAACGTAAACTTTTTCGCGTGCTTTAAGCTGAGGATTGATGAGCTTGCCGTTTACTTTGATGTGATCGCGGTCAGGATCGGCCTTCGTGCCAAGCTCTCTAATTACTTCGCCATTGACCGTCACACGACCCGCGGTGATGAGTTCTTCCGCGTGCCTGCGCGAGGCAATGCCTGCCGTTGCGATAAGTTTTTGCAGTCGTTGTTCCACGATTCATTATGACCCGCCGCCGCTGAGATCGTGAAAGTCTTCGACGCTCGGTAACTCCGACAGATCTTTTAAACCA
>DATNJO010000278.1:0-5501 GCA_035603895.1 Pyrinomonadaceae bacterium | reverse complement strand
CCCCCCGCCATTGCTTCCAAGACCACGTTTGGACTTCCCTCATACCGACTCATGCTAATCAAGCCATCCGCCACGCCAAGCCATTTCCACCAGTCGGACTGATATGGAAGAAGCTTGATCCGATCCTGCAGCGACGCCCCCTCTATCTCTTGGACGATGCTAGAACGTTCGTTTCCTTCTCCCATCATCAGGACATTGATTGGAGAGGTTTGACGCCGTGAGAGTATGCTGATCGCGCGCACAATAATCTCCAAAGCCTTTCCGCCGGTGAAACGGCCGACGACCAGTAGTAAGGCAGCTTCGTTAGGCTCTCGAGTCATTCCAAGACCCGCCTCACGGATACCGGCGATGTCCAATGCGTTGGGAATTGTCGTGAGCCTCAGTTTAGGCCGCGCCCTCATCCTCCAGTATTGTTCCCCGCCGGAAGAATTGGCGACGATCGACGAAGCAAACTGTCCAAGCAGGAGACGAAACCGGGCGAACACGGGAATTTCACTGTAATATCTGGCGGAAGTGCGCTCCGAGACGATCCAGCGAGTTCCCGTCAACAGGGCGGCGACCCCTCCCAGAAAGTCCATTTGCGGAAGCCAGGTCTGAAGGATCACCGGCTTGACCGTCCGGATGACCTGGATGATAGCAAGCAACAGCCTGGGATTTACGCTTCGCAGATCGCCCAGATTGTGGATCCGAACGCCGCGCTCTCGCATCTCGTCTTCGTAGACTCCGCCCCGGCGCACGACCAGGTGAACGCTGTGGCCGCGGCCAGCCTGCTCGGCTGCCAGCATGCACAACTGCCGTTCGGCCCCGCCGCCCTCAAGCGTCGGAATGATGTGAAGAAGGATCATGGTCGGTGTGGTTGTAATTTCAAGCGTAAGAACCAGACAAGCGCCGCATGATCAAGCAAGATGCCGAGAAAGTAAGGCCGTACAGCGATCTTTGCACGGTCCGATGGAGGAGAATTCCAGTTCTAATAGCACCATACGTTGCTTGTTTCCATCAGTTGCATCAATTACCAGTGCGGTGTTAGAAGAGGGATTAATATGCGGGCTAACGTCGATTTTCTCGTCTGTACTGAGTGCAAGAGCGGAAATCTTGCAAGCAGGGACGATTTTCTCCAATGCAGTAATTGTCAGACAACGTTCAATGTTGTAGGCGGAATCCCGAGATTTGTTCCTGACGACGGCTACGCCCGGTCATTCGGTTTTCAGTGGGGAATACACGCTCAGACGCAACTCGACAGCTGCTCCGGCAAAGAAATTTCCCGGCGCCGACTGTTTGAAGCGACCAATTGGTCTGACGACCTTTCTGGCCAGACGATCTTGGAGGCCGGTTCCGGAGCCGGTCGATTTACTGAAGTCCTGCTCAAGACGGGCGCGACTTTAATTTCATTCGATCTCTCCTCCGCTGTGGAGAGCAACTACAGAAGCAACGGTGCCAGCAAAAACCTCCTCCTTGTTCAGGCCAGCATTTTCGATATTCCGGTGCGGCCGCGGTCAATGGACAAGGTAATTTGCCTGGGAGTTCTTCAACACACGCCGGACCCCAAGCGAGCTTTTTTGTGTCTGGCAAATTGCGTTCGACCCGGCGGCGAGCTGGTTGTCGACGTCTATGCCGCGCGGCTCCGCTCGCTGCTCTCCTGGAAGTATTTATTGCGTCCGATTACCAAGAGAATGGACGACAGGAAGCTCTACAGGGTGATCGAGCGCGCTACTCCCAGGCTGAAACCAATTTCCGACTTTCTGTATCGCATCCTGGGCCCTGTTGGCCTGCGCCTGCTTCCGATTGCCAATTATCCGACGCTCGGATTGTCGCCGGAGCAATCGCTTAGCTGGGCAATTCTCGACACCTTCGACATGTATTCTCCGAAACACGATCATCCGCAAACTCTTGCGGTGGTTCGAAGCTGGTTCCAGGACGCTGGATTTGAGGAAGTGGATGTGAGATTTGGCCCAAATGGGGTCGTCGGCCGCGGACGAATGCCGCTTTGACGGCCGCATTTCCCCTATCGCAGGTCGACAGGGTGCGAGACTGCTACATTCGCCAACATTGCAGGCCGGCGGGCATCGTGTCGCGGTTCAGGATTGCCTTGAGGTCCATCACGAGACCCTTGCCATTCCGCAACCGGCTCTTCGCGAGCTCCCATCCGCCCGTCCGGTATTCGTCATGTGCAACTGCGATTATGATCACATCGACCGGCGGAAGATCGTCCAGCGCCTTGAGTTGAATTCCGTACTCGTGCTCGAATTCCGAAAAATGCGCGAGAGGATCTGTTGCATGCACGTCGACGCCGAACGCCTGTAGCTCAGTCAAAATCCTCACAACGCCTGAGTTTCGGATGTCCGGTACGTTCTCCTTGAACGTGACACCCAGTATGCCCACCGTCTTGCTCGGTCCATGGCCGAGCAGATGCTTTACGCATTCGCGCGCGATCCATGCACCCATGTGATCGTTTACGCGGCGGCCCGCCAAGATCACTTCCGGATGGTGACCGGCGCGTTCCGCGCGATAGGTCAGATAATATGGATCCACGCCGATGCAGTGCCCTCCAACCAGACCCGGTCTGAAGGGCAGAAAATTCCATTTGGTTCCTGCTGCATCAAGGACATCGGATGTGTCTATCTTGAGCAGGCGAAAGATCAGCGCAAGCTCGTTGATGAGCGCCACGTTGAGGTCGCGTTGTGTGTTTTCGATAACTTTTGCCGCTTCGGCGACCATGATCGATGGCGCCCGATGTATTCCCGCCGTGACAACCGAGCCATAGGTGCTGGCAACAATTTCAAGTGTCTGGTCGTCGTCCGCGGAGACGACCTTGACGACATTTTCGAAGCGATGCCTCAGGTCGCCAGGATTGATCCGCTCGGGACTATAGCCGACGTTGAAGTCGACCCCGTGCTTCAATCCTGACTCCCGTTCCAGGATTGGTACGCAATCTTCCTCCGTAGCACCGGGGTAAACCGTCGATTCATAGACGACGATGTCACCCTTCTTCAGCGCTCTGCCGACGGTCCGGGACGCAGAGAAAACCATCGTCATATCCGGCTGATTTGCAGCGTCGATCGGCGTGGGAACGGTGACGATATAGAAATCAGCTGCGCTCAGGTCCGAGGGATCCGCGCTTAAGCGAATGTCGAGCGAACGTAGCTCGGCTTCTGCAATTTCGCGCGTGCGATCAATGTTCCTCTTCAGCTCTTCTATCCGGCTACTGTCGATGTCGTAGCCGATGGCAAGCGTACCGGCCTTGCAGAACGCCACGGCTACCGGGAGTCCGACATAACCGAGCCCGACTACTCCAATTTTCCGCTTGATATCTTGCAAATCGAGCCCTGAACGAACAAGAGGATCCGGGGCGACCCAGTAGCCGGGTGGTAGGGGTAAGTCAACCGCTGTACGCTGCAATGCACAATGCAGGGTCTGTTGGAGCGACAACCTTGGAAACATGGGCTATTTCCTTTACAGGACGCGTGCCGCACGTCTTAAGGCTTCCGGCAGATCAATGCGCTCGGACCAATTCCGTGCGCCAGCTCTAATGACCAAAGATTGCATTTTTGGCAGACGCCGCTGGGCATTCAGCACCCCAGAAAGAACAGGTTCTACTTGGTGATGTCGGATATCTTGGGAAAAGGCGGAGGGATGGGTAAGTCTTCGGTTGATAAGATCGACCAAATCGCGGCCGAGCAGCAGTGCCGTTCTTCCGGGCCCAATCCTATTAATCGCCGAATCCGCATGGCAATCGATGCTGCGAATATCCGCACCGGCGGTGGGGTGACCCATCTTGTGGAGATTTTGAGAGCGGTGGACCCGATCGCTTATGGCTTCGAGAAACTCTGTATCTGGGCTCCGGATTCCACGCTTGCCCAAATCGAGGATCGGGATTGGCTTGAAAAGCGCCGTTTGCCGCACCGCGAGGGGAATCTTTTAGGGCGTGTGATCTGGCAGCGTTGGACATTGCCGCACGTCCTGAAGGAATGGCGAGCAAATCTGCTGTGGGTACCGGGCGGATCAATCGTACCGCCCTTCCGTCCGGTAGTTACGATGAGCCGCAACATGTTGCCATTCGAATGGAGGGAGTTGCGACGCTTTGGCGTATCCTGGATTGCTCTCAAGCTTCTCGTTCTTCGCTGGAAGCAGGGCCATTCCTTTCGAGACGCGGACGGGACCATCTTCCTGACGCGATATGCCTACGATGCGGTCACTCAAGTGACGGGGGCGCTGGGAGGAAGGACTGCCATCGTTCCCCATGGAATCAACGCCAGATTCCAGTTGCCGCCCCGCCGGCAGCGAACTCGGCGTGAATTCACAACGTCGGATCCAGTCCGCGTTGTGTATGTATCGACAATTGATGAGTTCAAGCATCAATGGTCGGTCGTAGAAGCGATCGGGCGCCTTAATCGAGAAGGGATACCGATTCGTCTTGATCTCTATGGCTCGGCTCGCGCGAGCACCCTGCCGCGACTGACGGCTGCCCTGAAACGCGTCGATAGCCGAGGGGAGTTCATTCGATATTGGGGTGCCGTCGACTACAAAGAAATCCACAAATGCTATGCTGCCGCCGACCTCTGCGTTTTCGCGTCGAGTTGCGAAAATTTGCCCAACATCTTGATCGAGAGCATGGCCGCCGGCCTTCCGATTGCCTGTTCCAATCGCGGGCCGATGCCCGAAGTTCTGGGGGATGCAGGCGTTTATTTTAATCCGGAGAAGCCCGCGAGCATCGCCCAAGCCGTTCGTTACCTTGTGACGGCGCCCAAGCTGCGTGCCGAAAAAGCGTCTGCGGCCTTCACACTTGCTGGGCATTTTTCGTGGTCGCGGTGCGCGCGAGAGACCTTTGAATTTTTGGCTACAGTGGCTTCAGATCGAAGCAGAACATTCACGTAGGCTTGTTCTAAATTCCTCTATATCAGGGCATGCCGAGGCAGTGGCAGCAACGGCAACGGCAACGGTTAGGAGACGTCCGGCGTCACTTGACCTCAACACCAGACGGAAAGTTGACGGAGAATGCGAATTTTGGTGACGGGCAATGCCGGATTTATCGGCTTCCATGTAGCATGCCGCTTGCTTCGACGGGGGGATGCCGTAATCGGCGTTGACGTTGTGAACGACTACTACTCCCCTGATATTAAGGAGTCTCGGCTGGCTCTTCTTCAACGGTTGGCCTCGGAAACCGGCGCGAATTACAGCTTCCACCGCGCCAACCTGTCTGACCGCGAGGCCGTCACGAAATGTTTTGCCGACGGACCATTCGATCGAGTAATTCATTTGGCGGCCCAGGCCGGCGTCCGCTACAGCCTGGAAAATCCGGGCGCTTACGTCGAGAGCAACATTACCGCTTTTACCAATATCCTGGAGGCGTGCCGGCATTCGAAGGTGAAGCACCTGACCTACGCCAGCACCAGCAGCGTTTACGGAGCGAATACGCGGATGCCATTCAGCGAGCATCAAGGCGTCGATCATCCGCTGCAATTTTATGCGGCAACGAAAAGAGCAAATGAACTGATGGCGCACAG
>DATNJO010000277.1:0-9868 GCA_035603895.1 Pyrinomonadaceae bacterium | reverse complement strand
GTCGAGGCTTCGACGCGCATGACCGGGAAATAGATGCCAAGAAACAAGGCCGCAAACAACAGCGCCAGAACCACTCGTCCCGACGCAATGGTGAACCCAAGCCCGAGCAAAAAACTTCCCAGGTAAAGCGGATTACGTGTGAAAGCGTATGGCCCGGAGATCGCAAGTTGCGCGTTCTTGCGGATGTGTCCTGCCGCCCACGCACGAATCGCTAAACCCAATAGCGACACGCACGCACCGACGAGCAGAGCAACAGGCGTTGGTTTCGCTAGCAGTAAAAATACTGCGGCGCACAAAAAACCAAGCGGCACACGCCAGCGCTGAATCCACGTTCCGCCTCTTCGCATACTAATTACTGATTCGCTGCCTCACAGCGTCGAACACCCGTTCCACTGTAATGTCCATGCAGATCCACTTTGAGCACGAACGCCGGTGACAATCAACGCGGCAATCGATATCGTTTCGTTCGACGCAGATGTCCTCTGAATAAGGACTACCGTTTCGCCACCACTCGGTTGGTCCAAACAATCCGACAATTGGCGCACCTGCGGCAACCGCGATGTGCGTCGGACCAGTATCGCCGCCAACGTAAACCTGCGCCCGTTTGGCGAGTGAATAAAATCCTTTCAACGAAAGACTAACCGGGATCGCTTTCTCCGACCGCGACGCTCGCCGCACCATTTCAGCCAATTCAACTTCACCCGGCCCGTACGTGATCAAAGACCGCATTCCATAATTGGCCCATAACAAATCGGCCAAGCCGCCAAATTTTTCCGCGCTCCACAACTTCGTTGGCCATCCCCCTCCGGGATTGAGAATCGCAAAATTCTCCGCCGTATTCGCGGCCGCTCGCTCAGCTTCCGACTCGGCCGCGGCGTCGACGCCGATCGGAAACGAAAGTTCGGCGGGAACAGGAATGCCCAACGCGCCCTGAAGCAACAGCAGTCCTTTGCGAATGATGTGGGTGTGCGGCGGAATGGAAATTCGTTTGGAAAGAAAGACGGTGCTGGCCGGTTCGCGCAAACCGCTTCGAGAGTAGCCAAAAACACGTCGCGCGCCCGAGAGGCGCGCTATCGAAGCCGATTTAAGAAGTCCCTGGAAGTCTAAGGCGATATCGAAGGCTGAGGCGCGTAACCGACGTAACTGCTGGCGCGGTGCCCGCAGCGTCTCCCCAGACATCAGCCCGCGCCTCAACGCCTTCGTGTCGACTTCGATGAGGCGATCTAAAATCGGGTTGTCTTTCAAAATTTCGGAAGACAACCTTTCTGCAACCCACGAAATTTCCGCCTGCGGCATCGCGGCGCGAAGCGCGGCGAGGGCCGGCAAAGTGTGGACGATGTCGCCGATGCTACCCAACTTGACGATGAGAACTCTCATTCGAACTTCTAGGTGCCGCCGAAATAACTGAACCTGAGTTTGGCCTCCGCAACTTTTTTACCACTCTTGTATCGCGCCAGCACACCCTCGAGCACAGGCTGCTCGTCGAAGAGGTCCTGCTCGGCATAGACGCCGCCTCTTAAAAATTTTCCAGAGAATGTGTAATAGACACCGCCGAGACTCACGGTAGTGAATGAGAAGTTATCCCGTTTGACGATCAGGCTTTTGAAGTGAAACGTTTTTCCGTTGTTGAGCTGATATCCCTGCGAGGGGATCCGGCGCAGTCGACGGCCGTTCAGGTTGATGCTGCCGAAATCCTTGAACGCGGCCGGCGGTTCACCGATGAGCCAAAAAGATCCATCGGGGTTGAACGTCTGACGTTTGGTTTGACCGGTCTGCCCGATTGCTGAAATCCCAAGCGCCAACAAAATGGTCGTGAGCGTTATTGTTTCTCGCGCAAAGGCGCAAAGGCGCAAAGAAAATCCTTCAAAACGCGGTAGCGCTTTGCGCCTTTGCGCCTTTGCGTGAGACATCTTCTCGGTCGAGAGATACTTTTCGGGCAAAGCCATTTTAAGTTTCAACCCTCACCTCCCAGTCGCGCCAATATGGCCGAAGTCGAATGATCTTTCGGGTCGCCTACGATAGCGACGCGCCCGCCGTAGGATCGTACCACGTCCCGTTCGGGCACGGAGTCTTCGGTGTAGTCAGTGCCTTTGGCGTGTACGTCAGGCTTGAGCGCGAGCAGCAGTTCTTCAACTGTCGGTTCGTTAAAAACAGTGACATAAGTCACAGATTCGAGTGCGGCGACAATTTCAGCGCGCTCAATCGCGGGCAGGATTGGACGTCCCTCACCTTTGAGTCGCGTGACCTGTTCGTCAGAATTAACGCCAACGACGAGCGCGTCGCCCAGCTCGCGCGCGCCCGCGAGGTAACGCACGTGCCCGACGTGCAGCACGTCGAAACAACCGTTTGCCAAAACAACGCGCGATCCGTTTTGCCGTTCTTTGTGGATCCGCGTTACCAGTTCTTCACGACTTAAGATCATGGATTGATTGCTCGAGTTCCGCGGCGCTGACCGAAGCGGTTCCTCGTTTCATGACGACGAGTCCACCGGCGTAGTTTGCGAGTTGTGCTGCTTCTGCGAAGGATGAATCCGAAGCGAGTGCTAGCGCGAAGGTCGCGATGACGGTATCGCCTGCGCCCGTTCCGTCAACGGCTTGCGCGCCGACTGCGGGGATTTGTAGTGCTAGGGCGTCGTCAGTCACCAGCATCATTCCGTTGCGTCCGCGTGTTATGAGTAAAGCGTCGAGTTTCAGTTCTTGTCTCAATCGGTTGGCCGCCATTTCCAGTTGCACGAGCGAGTCAGCAGGGGAACCGATCAGGTGTTCGACTTCGTCTTCGTTCGGTGTGGCCGCAGTGAAGCCAGAAAAATCTGACAGGCGAAAGCGTGAATCGACAAGTACGGGGATGTTTCTGGTTCGACGTGCTTCACGGATTAGTTCGACTGCTTGTTCATCAACGAGACCGTAGTTGTAGTCGGAAATGATCACTGCGTCCGCGACGGCAAGCGCGCTCCTCAAACGCTCGTTTACCGAGTCACGCAAGCTGCTGTCATTTAAAGGAGCGTCTTCGTAGTCGACTCTAATGACCTGCTGCTTGTTTGCGTGAGCGTGACCCGCGAGAATGCGTACCTTAGTCGTCGTCTGAATCCTTTCTGAAAGCACCAGCGCCTCGACATTCACTCCAGCGGCGCTCAATTTCTCACGCAACGCGTTTCCGGCTTCGTCGTTTCCCGCGACGGAAATTAGCGAAACGTTCGCGCCGAGCGCCGCGAGGTTCAACGCGCAATTCGCCGCGCCGCCCGGCACTGTCTCTGTCGACTCATGGCGCAAAATAAAAACCGGCGCCTCGCGCGACACTCTGCTGATCGAGCCGTAAAGAAACTTGTCGGCAATGCTATCGCCGACGATCAGCAGTCGTCGTTCTGAAAAACGCCTGACGATGTTAAGCAGTCGCTCGTGCACGATCTCGCTCGATAATTATTCTCGCAACGTCCAGCAGGGTGTCGGCCACAACTTCCGGTTCGAGTTTCCACGAGCCGCGTTGATACTCCCATTCGCCGCGGCCGTACCCGCTCAACACAAACGCCGAATGCAGTCCGGCCTTCATTGCTAATTCGATATCGCTGTACCTGTCTCCTACCATCCAGCTTCTTTCTAGATTGATTTCAAAATCCGAAGCCGCGCGATCAATTAGCCCGGTCTTCGGCTTACGGCAGTCGCAGTCTAATCGATACGGTGGCTCGCCGACAGACGGATGATGTGCGCAGTAGTAGATCGCATCCAACTTTGCGGAAGCATTGTCGAGGTCCCGCCGAAGCTGTTCGTGAATCTGAATAATCACGTCTTCCGCAAAGTAACCGCGCGCAACGCCAGCCTGATTGGTCACGATGATTGCCAGCCAGCCGTTGTCGTTGAGCAGTTTGATCGCCTCAGCCGAATACGGAAACACACGAAAGCGAGACGGATGGTTGACGTAGCCGACTTCTTCGGAAACGGTTCCGTCGCGGTCCATGAAGAGTGCGGGTCGTTTCATCTGCTATTTACGCGACCGAATCGCAAAGGCTCCTCACGGTTTTGGCAAAGCTCGCGCGTTTGAGCAGCGCCTGAGAATGTTCGAAGACTTCGTCGACAGTGATCGCCGTCATGCAACGATGATCGATCGGACAGTCGCGCAACATACACGGCGCGCAGTCTGGCGGATGGCGCAGGATTTCTGCTTCCGGCGCAAACGGCCGCGTTGTTAACGGATTGGTTGGTCCAAAGATCACGAGTGTGGGCCGGCCGAGTGCGACAGCGATGTGCGCCGGACCCGTATCGTTGGTGACTAAAAGATCGGCGAGCGAAAGTACCGCGGTGATCTGGTCCAGAGACGTCTTTCCGGTGAGCACTACCGGCTGTTGTCGCATTCGGCTGGTCACTTCGCGCGTCACGTCCGCCTCGGCCTCCGATCCGATCAGCAACACCTGCCGCCGTGAGTCGATCAATCTGTCAGCCAGTGCTGCGTACGCTTCGGCGGGCCAACGCTTTGCGCGGCTATTGATCGAACCGGGACAAAGCGCTATCACCGGTTCGCCTTCATGCACGCCGTAAGCACGCAAGAGATTCTCTGCTTCCGACCTTCGCGCGTCCGAAATCTGCAAACTCGCATCCGGTGTACTCTCACAAACCTCGCTCTTGCCAAACAACATTTGCTCGAGCGCCGTGATTAGGTACAAGTAATAAAAGACTTCGTGCCGCGACGATCGCCAGTCCGGCAACGCGAGTGGATGCGTCAACAACGCCTGCCGCGATTCCGTCGCGTAGCCGAGTCTGATCGGCACGCCCGCAAGAAAGGGAATCAGCGCAGCCTCAAAGGCATTCTGAAACAAGACCGCTAAATCAAATTGCCGCTTCCGCCACTCACGAACCTGGGGGATGACTGAAAACGCATTGCGACGGTCGTAAATCAAAAGCTGATCGATAAAATCGGCATCAGCGAAAATATCTTTTGCGCTCGGCCGCACGACCAGCGTGATCTCAGCTTGCGGCAGCACACTCCGTAACGCGCGCAGCGCAGGCACGGTCATCACCGAGTCGCCCACCCAGTTCGTCCCGCGCACGACGACTCGCTTTATCTCGTTGGCATGACCCACAGCCATAAAACTACAAAATCACTGCCAGCCCGCTGTCGATTCCGATCTGCGGGCGCCAACTCAGGTCGTTTGTGATGCGCGTCGTGTCCGAAACGTAGCGCAACGGTATCGGCGCCGCCGGCGTAAACTCTTCAATCACTGGCTCTATCTCGATCAACTTCGAAACACGCTCGATAATCCCGCGCAAGCTCACGGCATTCAGCCGCCCACCGCCAAGGTTATAAAGCCCAAACGGTATTGACGACTTGGTAAACTCGCGACACGCACGCGACAAATCATCCACGTACAGAATATCGCGAACCGGATCGATGCCCGCAGGGAGTCGAATCGGTTGCCGGTTCTTGATCGATTCAACGTAGTGGGTAACAAGCCCGAACTCGTTTCCTTCCGAGGGCCGCGCAAAGATCGTCGACATGCGAAAGATACACGCGCGAAACTCTCTCTTCGCCGCGTAGTAGCGCACGTACTGTTCACCAATCAACTTGGACCACTCAAACGCCGACTGCCCCGAGTATTCGGTACTCGTGTTTTCCGCCACGTCTTCAGTCTCACTCGCGTTACTACCGTAAACGTCTTTCGTCGACGCATAGATGAAGGTCGAACCTGGCCGTATATGTTGGAGCAGGTTTCGCGTTCCGTCAGCGTTGGTCTGGAAACACTGCTGAGCGCCTTCGGGACTCTTGTCGAAATGCCCGGCGAGATGAATTACGGTGTCGTAGTCCTGGACCTGCTGCGCGTCGAATTCGTTGAGGATGTCGAGCCCGGAGCGCCGCGAAAAATCATCGGCGGAGAAAAATTGGCGGACGTAAGTTCCCAGGTAACCGCTGCCGCCCGTAACGAGAGTTCTCATTTGTCAGTTCTAGACCTTCACCCGATTATCGGCGCGATTTCGAGCAGCCTCATGCCCGCGCGCCAACGTATTTAGTTTCGCTAAAGCTTCGCCTCGCCCGATCGCGATCAGCATGTCGCCCGTTTCGATTTTCGCGTCGCCACTCGGATTGAAAACTATCTCGCCGTGACTGCGACGGATGCTGACGATCACGATGTCCAACTCCGAACGAATATTTGTTTCACTCAACTTGCGGCCGATCAGCTTCGATCCGGCTTCGACTTCCAGTTGTTCGAACCCGAGTTCGAGATCGTTGGCGGTAAGCGAGTCGAGAAAGTCGCCCACGGCCGGTTTCGTCAAGGCCATAGCCATACGATGCCCGCCGATGATCGTCGGCGCAACGACGCGATTCGCTCCCGCGCGAATCAGTTTGCTTTCCGCCTGTTCTTCCGCCGCGCGCGCAACGATGTGCATCGTCGGATTCAGATCGCGCGCCGTCAGCACGACGTAAACGTTATCCGCATCGTCCGGCAAACACGCTGCGAGCCCCCGCGCATGTTCGACACCGGCTTCACGTAAAGTCTCTTCGAGCGTCGCGTCACGCACGAGCACTGCGATACCCTGGTTCATCAGGTCCTCAACTATCGCGCGATCTTTTTCGATCACGATAAACGGATCGTTCGCAGACTTAAGGGCGCGCACCAAATGCGAACCGACGCGGCCCGCGCCACAGATGATAAAATGATCCCGCAGTTTGCTCATCGCTAGTGATCGGCGTAACTGGCCGAACGTCAAAAGCATTTCCGACTGAACGACCCATTGCACTGTACTCGTCAGAGCGTAAAGCACGATGCCGACGCTCAGCATCATGAATACAGTGGCGAAGACGCGGCCATAGACTGTACGCGGCGCGAGATCGCCAAACCCGACTGTCGTCACAGTCTGAGCGGTCAGGTAAAGGCTATCAACTATAGACCACCCTTCCAAAACGTGAAATACAATGGTGCCTGTGGCTACCGCCGCACCGACCGCCGCAATGCCGAGCCGAAGCCGGGCGCGACTGGTGAGAAGGAATCGGGGAGTGGATGGTAGACTCATACCCGCGGAATGGCATCACAGTGGCCATGGCAGGGAAGCCACGTTAGCGAAAGCGGTTAGCACTGTCAAACGAAACACAGGAGGAACCGCAGGCTCAAAGTAACGTAATGTGAGAGTTAAAGGCTAAGGCTCTCCCGGCTGATATTGCTTTTCTATGCCAGTACGGTATCCACCACACAATCCACCGCCCCAGGGCCGTAATCCCCGCGTGGTTTCTTACGTTGAACACGGACCGAGCTTCTGGCGGCGTTTGCGCCGGCGCTTGTTTAGCGCCTCCGTCATTATTCCGGTCGTGTTCGTTGGCGCCGCTGTGCTCGGCGTGTTGATTTATTACTGGACTGTCTTTTCCGGCCGCATCGACAACCTGCTCGCGGGCGAAGTGTTTACGCGTTCCGCCGGCATCTATGCAGCACCGAAGCAGCTTCGCGTCGAAGAGACGATCTCGCAGGCTGATCTGATCGGGTTTCTGAAGCGTGCCGGTTACGTTGAGAAGACTCAGCAAGCGGATACGTCTCGCGGCCGTTACACAGTGAACGGTAACAATGTCGAGATCGAGCCGAGCAGTGCCGCGAGTGTTGATGGACGGCAACAGTTTGTGCACGTGCGCGTGCAGTTCAATGGCAGTGGCAAGGCGATCAACTCGCTTTACGATCTCGACAACCGCTCGTCTCTCGATCGCACGTGGCTAGAACCGGAGTTGATCAGTTCAGTCACGGGCACCGAGCGCGCGAAACGAAAAGTAATCGGCTTCGGCGATTTGCCGCCGCATCTTGTTAAAGCGATCACCGTCACAGAAGATCGTTCTTTCTTCGAGCACTACGGCGTAAACGTTCGCGGCATCATCAGGGCGTTTGTTCGTCGCGTCGACTCTGATCCCAATTCGCCGATCGCGCGCCAGGGCGGTTCGAGCATCACGCAGCAACTCGTCAAGAACCTGTTGCTGTCGCCGGAGCAAACGTGGCGACGCAAGACTTCTGAGGCGTATATGTCGGTGATCCTCGAAACGCGCCTTAGCAAAGAGAAGATCTTCGAGCTTTACTGCAACCAGGTTTATATGGGCCAGCAGGCCGGTTTTTCAATCAACGGCTTTGGTGAGGCGTCTCAGGCGTATTTCAATAAGGACGTGACGAACCTCACGCTCGCGGAGTCGGCGTTTCTTGCCGGACTGATTCGCAGCCCGAATCGTTACAACCCCTACACAAAAATCGAGACCGCGACCGCGCGCCGAAATCAAGTGCTCGACTCGATGGCTGAAGCCGGCGCAATCACCGCGGATGAAGCGACGAAGGCCAAAGAAACGTCGCTGCAAGTTGTTCCGGTGCGCGGAAGAATCGATGTCTCCGACGCGCCTTACTTCGCGGATTACGTGCAGAACCAACTCGGCGACATGATCGCCGGCGGGAGCGGGACGGAACACCTGCGCATTTACACCACCATCGACATGGACCTGCAACGGGCAGCTTATGCCGCGTTGACCAAACAGCTCGCGTCGTTGGACAAGGTTCAGTCGAAGCGTTTCGAGCCGGGCACGTTGCAAGCAGCGCTGGTGGCGATGAATGCGAAGACCGGCGAGATCGTCGCGATGGTTGGTGGTCGTGATTATTCAAAGAGCCAGTTGAATCGCGCGTCGGATGCTTTGCGGCAACCGGGTTCTGTGTTCAAGCCGTTCGTCTACGCCACCGCTTTGAATACTGCTTACGATCCGATACCGCGAGTGATCACGCCGTCGACAACTTACATGGACGAGCCGAAGACGTTCACTTACGAAAACCAGGAGTATTCGCCCGGCAACTTTGGTGAGACGTACAGTCACGAACCGGTAACACTGCGCGATGCGCTCGTGCATAGTTTGAACGTCGTGACGGTTGAAGTAGCGATGGAGGTGACTATCGGGCGTGTCATGAGTCTGGCCGCGAAAGCCGGATTGCCGAAACCCGCACGCTCGTATCCTGCGATGGCGCTTGGCACGAGTGAAGCCACGCCTTTACAGATCGCTTCCGCTTACACAGCTTTCGCTAATCTCGGAACGCGTACGACGCCGATCGCGATCAATCGCATCACTACCGGTAATGGTGTCACGATCGCCGCGCCGACCACGCAGAAGAACGAAGTCCTCCGGCCGGAAGTCGCTTATGTCATGACGTCGTTCATGAAAGACGTAGTCAATCGTGGCACGGCTTCGAAAGTGCGCGGGCGTGGTTTGAAAGCCGTGCTGGCCGGTAAAACCGGTACTTCACGCGACGGCTGGTTCGCGGGTTACACGCCGAACCTCGTGTGCGCGGTGTGGGTTGGTTTTGACGATGGTTCGCAACTCGGTTTGACGGGCGCCAATTCTGCTTTGCCGATCTGGTCTGACTTCATGCAGGTTGCGCTGGCTGAACATCCGGAATGGGACGGCGATTGGGAAGTGCCCGCGGGCCTCGAACAGGTTGACGTCAATCCAAAGACAGGCGCGCCAACGCAACCGGGCGACACTGAAAAACGCGTCGAGTATTTCATCAACGGTACTGGTCCAAGCGACGCCACGGAGACGCCGGATGAAGAAGCGTCGCCGGAAGAGTTGCCGTCGCCTACGCCCGGGATTGAGATGCAACCGATGGAGCCGATTCCAGTGCCATCGCCGTCGCCATCACCACGGCGGCCCGCAGTGATCTCCGACGGTGGAGGCCGTCTCGAAGGCACGATCACATTGGACATCGATCCGACAACCGGTCTGATCGCCGTCGAATCGTGTCCAATCATCCGCACGAAGACGTTTACTTTGGGAACGGAACCGAAGAAATACTGCGGTCCGCAATATCACAGAGGCAAGACAATAGAACCCGTTGAGCCCGGGCGGCCTAGAGTAGTCGGGACACCGCAGCGTTAAG
>DATNJO010000276.1:0-6623 GCA_035603895.1 Pyrinomonadaceae bacterium | reverse complement strand
GGTTCGCTTTGGTTTGGCACTGCGGCGGGCGTCTATCTCTGTCGCACGGAAGGCGGCTGCACGTTGGCCCTGCAAAACGTTGACGCGCGTTTTGTGCTCGCGGGACAGGGTTCGGAAACAAACGAGATTTGGTGCGGCACGCGCGGCAACGGCTTGGTGCGGATTCTGTTGGATCCGGTGGTTGGACCAGTGGTATCGGAGCTGGATTCCGAACAGGGTTTGCCGTCGCAGAGCACTTTTGCAGTCTTGCCGCAGCGCAAAGCAGATGGAACCGACGTGTTACTGATCGGAACCAACCGCGGCATCGCGCGCTACGAACCGGGCCGCTTTGCTCCGTCGCTTTCCGTGACGCGCATCCTCAGTAAACGCGTGCACGCAGCGTCGGAACTTCAAGCCGGTTTGAATCTCGAGTACCCGCAAAACAGTTTGCTGCTCGACGTGACGGCGATCAGCAGTCGCACGTTTCCGGAGCAGTTTCAATACGCGTTTACGCTCGCCGATAGCAGCGGTCAAGCGGTAAAACAAAAACTCGCGCGTGATTCGCAGTTCACGATGGAAGGTCTGAAGCCGGGCAAGTACACGGTGACAGCGCGCGCTTTCACGAAGGATCTCACGTCTTCCGAGCCGCTCACGTTTTCGTTCACAGTCGCAAAGGCGCCGTTTCCATGGACTTCCACGACGCTAGCGATCCTTTTAGCAGTCGCACTACTCGCACTGCTGTGGGCCATTCTCGAACGGCGTCGCATCGTCGCGACGAGTGCTGCGCTCGTCGACGCCAATCGCGAACTTGCTGACGCGCGGCTCAACCTCGCGAACGAAGCTGAACGCGAACGACGCCGCATCGCGCGTGACCTGCACGATCAAACGCTCGCCGATCTTCGTCATCTCGCGTTGTTGACCGATCAGATCAAAACCAACGGTCAGCCGCCAAGCAAACAGACCTCCGCGTTGCGTGGCGAGATTGAGTCGATCTCGCAGGAGGTGCGTCGTATATGCGAAGACCTGAGCCCGTCTGTGTTGCAAAACGTCGGTTTTGCGGCAGCGTTGGAGTTTGCCTTGTCGCACGCGGTGCAAGACGCGCCGGCCGAAAGACGATTCGAGTATGAATTTCACTGCGACGAAGCGATCGAAGAGCGAAGCGAGTTAGCGCCGAGCGTGCAGATGCAGATTTATCGCATCGTGCAGGAAGCAGTGAACAACATCTGGCGGCACGCCGGCGCGACCGAAGTGAAGATGTTCGTCAACAGCACACCCGAAGGTGATTTTTCACTGCGAATCGAAGACAATGGCCGCTCTTTTGAATCGCAACCGACAAACTCGGAAGGACGCGGACTCGCGAACATGCGCGCGCGTGCGGGACTGATCGACGCGAACATTTCGTGGCAGCCGCGCGAGGGCGGTGGCACAGTCTTCACGCTTAACAGATCAGCAGCGCGTTCAGGCGCACTGTCAATTTGATGTCAGAGTCACAAAACACAAACCTTGATCAAAGACCGCTGGTCGCGCTCGAGTCGACCGTGATCGCGCACGGCTTACCGCGGCCGATAAATCTGGAAGCGGCGCACATTTTGGAAAGTATTGTTCGCGCTTGCGGTGCGCAACCGAAAACGATCGCGATCGTGAACGGTGAACTGTGTGTTGGCTTGACTGACGAACAACTCCGGTCGTTGGCGAACGACAGCGGCGTCAGGAAGGTCAGTAAACGCGACATTCCGATCGCAGTAGCGCGGAAGTGGACCGGCGGCACCACAGTTTCCGCCACGCTCTGGATCGCCGAGCGTGCGGGTATCAGAGTGTTTGCAACGGGCGGTATCGGCGGCGTTCATCGCGGGTCGTTGCCGGACGTTTCAGCCGATCTGCCGGAACTGGCACGCACGCCGATGATCGTTGTCTGTTCGGGTGCGAAGATCGTCCTCGATTTGCCCGCGACACGCGAATGGCTCGAAACATACGGCGTGACAGTGGTTGGTTATCAATGCGACGAACTGCCCGCGTTCTATTCACGCACGAGCGGTTTGCCCATCGATGTTCGCGCGGATTCACCGCACGAGGTTGCGGAGATTTTTCGTACACAGCAAGAGCTCAAGATCTCATCGGCGTTGCTTGTGTGTGTGCCGGTGGCGAAAGAGTTTGAAGTACCTGCGGAGAAATTGAAAACAGTGCTTAACGATGCGTTGGCGGAAGCGGAGCGCAATAACATCGCCGGCCGCGAACTGACACCGTTTCTCCTGGGCCAAATGGCCCAGCGCAGCGAAGGTGCGACACTGCGCGCAAATATCGCGCTGCTTGAAAACAACGCGCGCGTCGCGGCTGAGATCGCCAAAGCAGTGGACAGGATTTCATAATTCACAAGATTGCTCATACATTTTTTTGCAGCCCTTCAACAACCCTTCACACCGGCAACAGCATCTCACGGCCGAATCAAGTGAGCTCCTCCCTGGGCTCACGAGCAAAAAATAAAACTGAATAGTTGAGCATCTCTCCCCGGGCTCTCCATCAACTCGAACCTGAAAGGAGTCGGCCTATGTCTGCCAGGGATTCTGTGCCTCAGATTCGTATCGCTTCGCCGTGTGATGTGGAATGGGACTCAATGATCGGTAACGATCGCGTGCGTTTTTGCGAGCATTGCCAGTTAACGGTCCATAACGTCGACCGCGCCAGTAGAAAACAGATCAAACGACTCGTCGCGCGCTCGAAAGGTCGTCTTTGCGTGAATTACCGGCAACCCGTTCCGCAAAAACTTCCCACTCCCATCCTGTACAAGATCGGCCGGCGCACTTCAGTTATCGCCGCCAGCGCATTCTCAGCAACTCTCAGCATCTCCACCGCAGTCGCTGCCGGCGCGCATCCGAAACCGGCCGGTCTTCCTCACGACGTGGCTTTCGCCACACGCCTGAATGAATACGTTTCGGCTAATGGTAGCGGCAAGCTGTTTGGCTTCGTGTTCGATCCCAACGGCGCGGTAGTCACGGGCGCGTCAGTAACACTCACAAACGCCGAAACCAACGAAGTGCAGTACTCCTACACCAGCGGAACTGGTGAATATCGTTTCGAAGGAGTAAGGCCGGGCACCTATCACCTCAAAATCAATCCACAAAAGGGATTTGCTGAGAGCGACGTTCCAAACCTTGTAATTCGTGCGAACGACAACAACCGGATCGATCAAACACTGAGCATTGCTCCGGTCGAGGCGGAAGTTACAGTTGTAGAAAAGCTCGTCAGCCTGGGTGGCGCGATGGCGATCGTGCTACCAAGCAATCCGCTGGTGAAAGCAGTGACGGAAGACGATTTGGAAGCCGTCCAACTCGCGCTGTTGAGTACGCCAAACGTCAATGTACGCGACAATGCCACGAGCTACAGCGCACTCGAGCGCGCGGTCTCAAACGGAAATCGTGAGATCTTGCAGGTGCTTCTCTGGGCCAAAGCAGATGTAAACGCCAGAGACAGCGACGGACAAACACCGCTGATGATGATTGGCGAAGACACCACCAGCGAGATGATCTGGGACCTAATCAATGCGGGCGCCAAGATCAATTTACGCGACCACGGGGGCGACACGGCGCTCATCAGCGCTGCCGAAATAGACAATGTCGAGGCGTTAAAGGTCTTGCTCGACGCGGGCGCGAAAGTGAATGAGACTAACAACGACGGCGAGACCGCGCTGATCGCGGCCGCACAAAACGACCTCGTGCATAACGTCCGTGCGTTGATTCTCGCGGGAGCGGACGTCAATGCCCGCGACAAGGAAGGTAAATCGGCTTTGATGTACGCGCTCGACGACAATCATAAGGCTGTCGTCAGGTTGCTGAAGGCGCACGGCGCGATCGAGTTTGAAGCACTGGAGAAACAGTAGTACTCTAGGTTCTCCACTACAATTCATTGGAGGACCTAGATGGCTGACGATAACGGAAAAAAGTGTAAGAATCCGCCCTGTAGCTGCCCACCGCAGCCCGATGGCAAGTATTGCAGTGCATCGTGCGAGGGCGCAGGACAGACGATCGAGATCGATTGCGACTGCGGTCACGAAACTTGTTCGGGTAACTTTTAAGCGGACATTAGCGCGGGTTATTTACTAAGGTTGATGAACTGAGCAGCCAGCTTTGGTCCTGTTCCTTCGTCTTCGTGTTTGAAGAACACAAACGTCTTTTTCCAGTTTTGGGCCTTAATCCGCTTGGACCATGCGGTGAGTTCCGCTTTTGAGTACTGCACGCGGCGCAAGCGCACGTAGCCCCAGTCCGCAGTCTTGTCGATGCGATCGTTGGGGATTTCGTCAGTGTCTGAAACGACCAGCACCCGGTTGTAACTGCGCAACAACTCGAAGACCTCGTCGTCAAACCACGTTGGATGGCGAAAGTCGAAAGCCGCAGGTGTGTCTTTGGGCAGTATCTTCAGAAAACTCTCGAGACGCTTGAGATCTTTTTTCATGTCTTCGGGCAGCCGAAAAAAGACTGCACCCAGGCGATCTTCAAGCGCAGAGACTGTCTCGAGCAGTTGTTTTGTTTGCGGACCGACGTCTTTCAATCTTCTGTAGAGTGTGATTGATTGCGGCGCCTTAACTGAGAAGCGAAAGTTTTCCGGCACCTGCGCGCGCCAGTTTTCCACTGTGCTCGGTTGCGGCAGGCGATAGTACGTGTTGTTCAACTCCACCGCCGGCAAACGCGCTGCGTAGTAAGAAAGCATCTCACCCGCCGAAATCGTTTCCGGGTAGAACCTGCCTTTCCATTCTTTGTAGCTATACCCGCTCGTACCGACGTAAAGGTTCATAGTTTTGCGCGCGACGGCGTTCGCGTTTTCTGGTTGAACGCCGAAGGCGTTTGCGAGTTGCAGCCCAGGGTTGCTTTAACCCTGGGACCGAACAAAACAAAAGGTATCGAACGCTGAAAGCGTTGGCGAATCTTCCGTTCACACTCGCAAACGCTTTCAGCGTTGCTTCTGGTGTAGGGCTTAACCCCAGGGTTGTGCCAACCCTGGGCTGGAACTCGCAAACGCCTTCGGCGTTGTTGTGGCGTCGAGCAATTCTGTGGTACACAGGCAGGCAAAGCAAGGCGAAAACCCAATCAACAAAGTAGTGAGGTGCCGTGTCGACTGTTACGACAAACATCGAGTCAGTGCTTCAGGAAGAACGGATCTTCCCGCCGCCGCCTGAGTTTTCCGCGAAAGCGCATATCAAATCCGAAGCCGAACTCGAACGCCTGCGCGCCGAGGCACACGCCGACCCGGAGGCTTTTTGGGCGCGCATGGCTGAAGAACTTCATTGGTTTAAGAAGTGGGACACGGTGCTCAAGTGGGAACCGCCGCACGCGGAGTGGTTCGGCGGCGGCCAGTTAAACATCTCTTACAACTGTCTCGACCGGCACCTGAACACGTGGCGGCGCAACAAAGCAGCGCTGATCTGGGAAGGCGAACCCGGCGAAATACGTACCTATACCTATCAACAACTGCACACCAAAGTCTGCAAGTTTGCCAACGTGCTCAAACATGCCGGCGTTCAACGCGGTGATCGTGTCGCGTTGTACATGCCGTTGATCCCGGAACTGGCGATCTCGATGCTCGCTTGCGCGCGCATCGGCGCGACGCATTCGGTAGTGTTTGGCGGTTTCTCCAGTGCGGCGTTGATCGATCGGATCAATGACGCAAGTTGCAAGGTGGTCGTGACAGCGGACGGTGGTTGGCGTCGCGGCAAGGAAATCAAACTCAAACCCGCGGTCGATGAAGCGTTGAAAGAAACGCCTTCAGTGACCGCGTGCATCGTCGTGCGCCGCACCGGTTCGCCACAGGAGATGCAGGAAGGACGCGACTTCTGGTGGCACGAGTTAATGGAAACCATCGAGACGGAATGCGCGGCGGAAGAGTTGGACAGCGAACATCCGCTCTACATCCTTTACACCTCAGGCACGACCGGCAAACCAAAAGGCATTCTGCACACGACAGCGGGTTATCTGCTGCAAGCACATCTCACGACCAAGTGGGTCTTCGATCTCAAAGACGAGGATCTCTACTGGTGCACTGCCGATATCGGTTGGGTCACCGGTCACAGTTACGTCGTTTACGGTCCGCTTTCAAACGGCGCGACGGTGCTGATGTACGAAGGCGCGCCGAACTTTCCCGAGCCCGATCGCTTTTGGACGATGATCGAAAAGCATCGGGTAAATATTTTCTACACCGCGCCGACCGCCATCCGGGCGTTTATCAGATGGGGCGAGCAGTGGCCATTGAAGCACGATCTCTCGAGCCTGCGCCTGCTCGGCACGGTGGGCGAACCTATCAATCCCGAAGCATGGATGTGGTACCACAGAACCATTGGCAAGGAACGCTGTCCGATTGTCGACACGTGGTGGCAGACCGAAACGGGCGCCATCATGATCACGCCGATTCCCGGCGCCACCACAACCAAACCCGGTTCAGGAACGAAACCGTTTCCCGGCATCGACGCCGACATCATGACGCGTGACGGCCAGTCAGTCGGTCCGAACGAGGGCGGCTATCTCGTGATCAAGCGGCCGTGGCCGTCGATGTTGCGGACGATCTGGGGCGACGACGAGCGCTACCGGCAGCAGTATTGGTCTCAAATTGACCGAATTTACTTTGCCGGGGACGGTGCCAGACGTGATCCAGATGGATAT